>NZ_JASCXL010000013.1:0-106741 GCF_030010595.1 Streptomyces sp. CC224B
CGCAGCCGGTGGCCGCCGCGAGGCCGAGGGCGGCGGCCCCGCGGAGCAGCGCGCGGCGCCCCGGAGGCATCTGATCGTCTTTCATGACTAATGCCTCGCATGGCGGAAGGCCCGTGGGTCTCAGCAACACTGCGGGGGCGCGTGAATGCACCCGATGGGACCAGCGCGGATTTCGGGGCGGGTCCGCGGAGAGGTGCGGCGGTGGCGCGCGGGGCGCCCGGCGGGGACGGACCAGCGGCGGCGGACCAGCGGGGGCGGCGCGCAGCGGCCGCGCGGTGCGGCGGCGCCGCTGCTCGACGGGGTCCGTCAGGCACCGGGGGGCGTCGGGCCAGGAGGCCGCCGAAGTGCGGAACGGAGGGCTCCGATAGCCTCGGGAGCGTGACCGAAGAGCCCGCTCCGCACCCGTCCCCCGCGCCCCATCAGTTCGAACGCGGCACCGACGGCCCCAAGGTGATCGTCGTCGGCGTCGACGGTTCGGACCCCTCGCTGCGCGCCGCGGCCTACGCCGCGGGTCTGGCCCGGCGCCAGCGGGCGCTGCTCGCCGTCGTGTACGTGCAGCCGGTCCTCGCGGCGGGCGCCGCGCTCGGCGCGCCGGTCGCGGACACCACCGAGGCGATCGCGGAGAGCCTGATCGCCGAGATCCGGGACGCGGCGGAGCGCGTGAAGGACATATTCGACGTGCGCTGGGAGTTCCACACCTTCCGCGGCGACCCCTACAACGGCCTGGTCGCCGCCGCCGACGAGCTCACCGCGGACGCCGTGGTGGTGGGCGCCTCCGAGCAGGCCGGCCACCGCATCGTCGGCTCCGTGGCGGTGCGCCTGGTGAAGGCGGGGCGCTGGCCCGTCACGGTCGTGCCGTAAACCCGGGGCGCGTGGCGTCTTCCGCGCCCTCCGCGGCTGAGCCATCATGATCCGCCAGCAGCCGACCGTCAGCAGCGGAGAGGTGGGGCTCATGGCCGGACCAGGGGTGGGGCGGGGCGTGCTGCGCCGCAAGCCCATCGAGCACATCGAGGACACCGAGGCGGGCGGGGCGGGCACGGGGCTCACCCGCACCCTCGGCCTGTGGCAGCTCACCGCGATCGGGGTGGGCGGCATCATCGGCGCGGGGATCTTCACGCTGGCGGGCACCGTCGCCAACGAGAAGGCCGGGCCCGCGGTCCTGATCTCGTTCCTCGTCGCGGGCGTCGCGAGCGCCGCGGCGGCGTTCTCGTACGCGGAGTTCGCGGGCCTGATCCCGAAGGCCGGGTCGGCCTACACCTACGGCTACGCGGTGCTCGGCGAGCTCGCGGGCTGGTTCATCGGCTGGGACCTGCTCCTGGAGTACACGGCGATCGTGGCGGTGGTCGCGATCGGCATCTCCGGGTACTTCAACTTCCTCCTCGGCGAGATGGGCACCGAGCTGCCGACGTGGATGCTGGGCGCGCCGGGCACCGGCGACGGCCACAAGGTCGACCTGTTCGCGGCGCTGCTGTGCCTGTTCATCGCCTATCTGCTCACCCTGGGCATCAAGAACGCGGCGCGCTTCGAGATGGTCGTCGTGGTCCTGAAGGTCCTCGTGGTGCTCCTGGTCATCGGCGTCGGCTTCTTCCACGTCGAGACGGGCAACTACTCGCCGTTCCTCCCGTTCGGTGTCAGCGGCGCCTTCACGGGCGCGGCCACCGTCTTCTTCGCGGTCTTCGGCTACGACGCCATGTCCACCGCGGCCGAGGAGTCCAAGGACGCCCAGCGCCACATGCCGAAGGCGATCCTGTACTCGCTGGCGATCTCGATGGTGCTGTACGTGCTGGCCTGCCTGGTCCTGACGGGCATGCAGGACTACAAGGACATCGACCCGGAGAGCGGCTTCTCCTCGGCGTTCAAGGCGGCGGGGCTCGGCGGGCTCGCGGACGTGATCGCGGTGGGCGCGATCATCGGCATCCTCACGGTGATGTTCACGTTCATGCTGGGCTGCACGCGTGTGTGGTTCTCGATGAGCCGGGACGGGCTGCTGCCGAAGTGGTTCGCGAAGACCCACGCGACGCGGCACGTGCCGACCCGGGTGACGTGGATCGTCGGCGTCGCGTCGGCGCTGATCGCCGGGTTCCTGCCGATCGGCGAGGCGGCGGAGCTGACCAACATCGGCATCCTGCTGGCGTTCGTCGTGGTGTGCGTCGCGGTGATCGTCCTGCGTTACCGGCGTCCGGACCTGCCGCGCTCGTTCCGCTGCCCGGGGATGCCGGTGGTGCCCGCGATCGGGGTGGTCTTCTCGATCTGGCTCATCACGTTCCTGGAGTGGCAGACGTGGGCGCGGTTCGCGGTGTGGTTCGCGCTCGGTCTGGTCGTGTACTTCGGCTACTCGTACCGCAAGTCGGAGCTGGCGAAGGCGGCGCCGCCCGGCGACCGGTAGCCGTGGCGGGTGCGGTCAGGGGGTGAGGGCGTCCAGGACGCCGCTCACGAGGTCGCCCAGGGTGTCCAGGACCTCCCGCCCCAGGCCGGTCGGGGCGAGCATGACGGCCAGCACGAGCAGGATGAGGACGGTCAGCCGCTCGTCGGCCAGGCCGCGGAGCGACTTCCCGCGCAGGCGCAGCACGGCGATCACGACCAGCAGCAGCACCAGGTTGATGGTCAGGTCCACCGGCACGCCTCCCCTCGGGCGTGGCACCAGACGCCAGCCTTGCCCTTCCTGGATAGCCGAGATCCGGCGGGACGGCGGCGGGATTGCCGGTGATTGACGGGAAGTGCCCGTCGCTGGCCGGATATGCCCAGGAGTGCGCGGTTCCCGGTGGGCGTACGGCAGCGAGGGAGCGTGCGCGGCGCGGACCGCGCCGTGCGCCGTGTGCGCCGCGCGCCGTATACGCCGCGCGGCCGCGCGGCCGCGTCCCGGACACCGCCCCCCGGGCCCCATCCCTCAGGGGTGGCGGCCAGGGGGCGACGGGACGCGGCCCGGTGTCACTTGCCCATCACCAGGCCGTCCCCGGCCGCTCCGCGGCTGAGCGTGACGCGGCGGATGCGGTCGCGCACCTCCCGTACGTCGGCCCCGCGGTCCAGCGCGGCGTTGAGGTTGACGACCCGTCCGGCGCGCGTGTCGAACCAGTGCGGGACGAACTCGGCCTTCGCCACCTTCCAGCGGCCGCCGGGGGCCGCGGGCGGCGCGAAGGTGAAGCGGCCGACGGTGCCCTGGTTGCCGCGCGGGTCCTGGGCGCCCGCGTGGTTGATCATGTCGCCCGCGATCTGGTCGCCCATGCCGTAGACGATCCAGGTGCCGTTGACCTTCTCGTACGCCTGCGGGACGTGGGCGTGGGTGCCGAGGATCAGGTCGATGTCGGGCCGTCCGGCGGTGCGCGCGGAGGTGAGCTCCCGGCCGAGGCGCACCTGCTGGGCGTCCGGCTCGTCCTGCCACTCGGTGCCCCAGTGCAGCGAGACGACGACCACGTCGGCGCCCGCCGTGCGGGCCGCGCGGGCGTCGGCGAGGATGCGCGCGCGGTCGATGAGGTTCACCGACCACGGCTTGTCCGCGGGCAGCGGGATGCCGTTGGTGCCGTACGTGTAGGCGAGTTGGGCGACCTTGGCGCCGCCGGCGCGCAGCCATGCCGGGGAGCGGCCCTCGGTGGCGGTGCGGCCCGAACCGGCGTGCTTGATCCCGGCCTCGTCGAGCGCGGTCAGGGTGCGGTGGATGCCGGCCGTACCGGCGTCGAGGGTGTGGTTGGAGGCGGTGGAGCAGGCGTCGTAGCCCGTCGCCTTGAGGCCGGCGGCGACCTGCGGCGGGGACTTGAAGGTGGGGTAGCCGGTGTAGTCGCCGTTCGCGCCGTAGACCGTCTCCATGTGGCAGATCGCCAGGTCCGCGCGGGAGACGACGGGCTTGGCGCCCGCCAGCATCGGCGCGAAGTCGTACCCCTCGCCGCCCGCGTCGGCCTGCGCCTGGCGGATGATCGAGGCGTGCGGCAGGACGTCCCCGGAGGCGACGAGCGTGAAGGGGCGGCCCGCGCTCGTGCTGCCGCCCGCCGCGGACAGGGCCGGCGAGGCCCGCCGGTCGGTCCCCGGCTGCCGGGGCTCCGGTCCGCTGCCGCAGGCCGTGGCGGCGGCGGCCACCACGACAGCGAGGAGAACCAGGACGCGGCGCGGGGGCCGGGGGCCGGGGGCGGTGGACCGGGAGCGCCGCGCCGCGGGCCCGGCCCCCGGGGGAGCCGGCGGCGCGTCGTCGGATGGCGCCGTCGGCCCGTCGTGCAGTGGTGTCATCGCCCTGTCTTCCGTAGGTGAGGTAATCGGATAAACCGATACAGATACGGAGACAGGCGACAGTCAAGGAGCAAGGCCGCGGAGGTCACTGAATCGGGCCCTGCCATGGCGGGTGGTGAGCCGAAAAACACACGGCCGTCGACCTGCGACGAAACCGCACCACGGGTCAAGGCTCGGTAAAGCGCCTTGCCTCGGACCCCCATTGGGACATCGTGTTGGCTCATCCGTGTTCCGGGTGGGGGGCCAGAAGCCGGTGACGCGTACACGAAGCCTAGGAAGCTTGGAAGGCGGAGCGTGATGCTGCACGAGAGCACGGGCGGTATCGGCGGCCCCAGCGGCGACGAGCTGACGGTGCCCATGGCGTGGCTGTACGCCGAGTACATCGCCGACGAGGTGCTGCGCACCGGGGACCTGATGCCGCCGACGTCGTTCGAGTACCGGGCGGGGCGGGACGCGCTCGCGCTGACGGTCTTCCTGTCGGACACGCGCGGCGAGCTGTCCGGCATCCGCGTGGTCTCGCAGCTCGAGACGTGGCTGACCCTGACGGCCCACGACAGAGCCTGGCAGGACTGGGTGCGCGAGCGCCTGGACGGGCTCGCCGCCGACGCGGCGGCCGCGCGCGGGCCCGCGCCGGACCTGGTGCTCGCCGAGGCGGCGTGGCGCTGGCTCGAGGAGACCGAGCTGCTCGCCCCCGACCTGGACGCGGTGCCGGGAGGCGGGCCGGGGCCGGGCGAGGACGACGTACCGAAGGTGTGGACCCCGGCCTGGCAACTGGGCCTGCCGCTCGGCCACTTGGCAATCCAGCTCTTCTGAACCGGCCACGCCCGGACGCGCCCTGCGGCGTTCCGCCGCCCGCGTTGAGCGCGCGGGCGTTCGGCCGTCGGCGTGGAGCGCGGGAGCGTTCCGCCCTCCGCGTTGAGCGCGCGGGTGGCCGGATCCGTACGGGAGGGTGCGGAACACCCTCACCGACAAGGAACGCCATGAGGTCCCTGGAGCGGCACCACGACGCCGGAGCGTACGCGCTCGGCGTCCTCGACGCGGCGGACGCGTTCCGCTTCGAGGACCACCTCGTGGACTGCCCGGCCTGCCGCGCCCGCCTCGCCGAACTCGCCCCGCCCGTACGGCTGCTGCACGCGCACCGGTGCGCCCTCCCCGAACCCCCGGCCCCCGGCCCCGCCCTCCTCGGCCGGCTCCTCACCGCCGCCGCGCACGCCCGCCGGGTGCGCCGCAGGCAGTGGCTCGGTGCCCTCGCCGTCGGCGCGGTGCTCGCCGTCGCCGCGCCCGCGGCGGCCGTGCTGGCCCCGGACGGCGCCGCCCCCGCGCGCCTGGCCGCGGCCGGTTCCCGGGGCGGGATGTCCGCCGCGCTGACCGCGCGGGAGCGCGCCTGGGGCACGGAGGCCGTCCTGCGGGTGCGGGACCCGGCGCGGCGGGGGGTGTGCGTGCTCGTGGCCGTCGGCCGCGACGGTGCCGAGGAGACGGTGACGACGTGGCGGGCCCCGGGGCGGCCGCTGGCGACGCACGGGGGTACGGCGCTGCGCCCGGACCGCATCGACCGGTTCGAGGTACGCGGCGCGGGCGGCGCCCGCCTGCTCACGCTCCGCCCCCGGTGACCCCGGGGCGGCCCCGGGTCACTTCAGGAGCCGGGACAGGCGGCGGTCCGCGAGGGGTTTGCCGCCGGTCTGGCACGTCGGGCAGTACTGGAGGGAGGAGTCGGCGAAGGAGACCTCGCGGATGGTGTCGCCGCACACCGGGCACGGCTCGCCCGCGCGGCCGTGGACCCGCAGCCCCGACTTCTTCTCCGCCTTCAGGCGCGCGGCGGCCAGGCCGCGCGAGCGGGCCACGGCCTCGGTGAGGGTGGAGCGCAGCGCCGCGTACAGGCGGCCGGTCTCCTCGGGCGTGAGGCGGTGCGCGAGCTTGAACGGCGACATGCGGGCCGCGTGCAGGATCTCGTCGCTGTAGGCGTTGCCGATGCCCGCGATCAGGCTCTGGTCGCGCAACGCGCCCTTGAGCTGCCGCCGTTCCGCGCCGAGCAGCTCGGCGAGGCGCTCCTCGGTGAAGTCGGCCGCCAGCGGGTCGGGGCCCAGGCGGGCGATGCCGGGCAGCGCCGCGGGCTCGTCCGTCACGTACACCGCGAGGCGCTTCTGCGTGCCCGCCTCGGTGAGGTCGAAGCCCGCGCCGGTCTCCAGGGCCACGCGCAGCGCCAGCGGGCCCCTGCCGGGCCGGGGGACGCCGCCCGGCAGCGGGTCCTGCCAGCGCAGCCAGCCCGCCCGCGCCAGGTGGGTGACCAGCCACAGGCCTTCCGCGTCGACGGCGAGGAACTTGCCGTGCCGGGCCACGCCCGTCACCCGGCGGCCTTCGAGCGCCGTCACCGGGGGGTCGTACGTCTTCAGGACGCTCACGGCGACCGGCAGCACGCGGACGACCTCGTGCCCGACCAGTTCCCCGGCCAGGAACTCCCGTACCGCCTCCACCTCCGGCAGCTCCGGCATCACGCACCTCGCTTCGCGTCGGACCCCCGAGTGCATCCTGGCGCCACCGGCTGTCCACCGCATCCGCGATCACGGTCCCGACCTGCGGCGAACACGGTGCGTAAGCGTTCGGCATGCGCCCGGCGCCGCCGCGCGTGAACCTTGACGAGATCCCACCACCGACCGAAGGAGATCATCGTGGGCATCAAGGACCAGTTCCAGGGCAAGGCCGAGCAGCTCAAGGAGAAGGCGCGCAAGGGCGGTCAGAACGAGACCTCCGACCGCCGCCGCCAGGTCGAGGACCGCGCCCGGGAGCGCGGCCAGCAGGGCCGGGACCGGGCCCGCGACGCCGCGGACGACGCGCGGGACCGCCTCCAGTCCTGAAACGGTCTGTCCTGACGCACGCGAGTCTGTCTGTCTGTCTGTCCCACCGGAGCCCCGTACCGAGCCGGTTCGGTACGGGGCTCCGGCGCGCCCGGGGGCCGGCGTTCAGCGCGGTCGGCGCCCGCCCCGGTCGAGGGGCAGCACGTGCTCGGCGCGGTGCAGCTTGTCCGGGTTGCGGACGCCGTACAGGCCGGTGATCCGCCCGTCGTGGACCTCGAAGGCGACGAGCCAGTCGAGCGCGGCGCCGGTGACGAACCGGGCCGCGGGCATGCCGTTGTAGGTGGCGTACTCGATCCGGGTGTCCTCGGTGGTGGAGCGCAGCACGCGCAGGACGAAGCGGGCGATGTCGGCGCGGCCGGTGAGGGGGCGGCGCGCCGCGACGGCCTTCCCGCCGCCGTCGGAGAGCTGCACGGCGTCGGGCGCCAGCAGGTCCATCAGCGTCTGCACCTCGCCGGTGGCCGCCGCGTGCAGGAACCGCCGGACGACCTCGCGGCTCGCGGCGGAGTCGGGCGCGAAGCGGCGGCGCCGCGCGTGCACGTGCCGGCGCGCGCGGTGCGCGATCTGCCGTACGGCGGCCTCGTTCCTGCCGATCGAGGCGGCGATCTCCCCGTGGGTGTAGCCGAACACGTCGTGCAGCACGAACACGGCGCGCTCGGTGGGGTTCAGCGTCTCCAGGACGAGCAGCATGGCCATCGACACCGACTCGGCGAGGACCGCGTCGTCGCTCACGTCGGGCGCGGTGCGGATCGGCTCGGGCAGCCATGTGCCGACGTAGTCCTCGCGCCGGGCCCGGACCGCGCGCCGGTGGTTGAGGGCCTGCCGGGTCACCACGCGGACCAGGTAGGCCCGCGGGTGCTCGACCTCTTCCGGGTCGACGGCGCTCCAGCGCAGATAGCTCTCCTGGAGCACGTCCTCGGCGTCGGCGGCGCTGCCCAGCATCTCGTAGGCGATGGTGAACAGCAGCGGGCGGTGCTCGGTGAAGGCGTCCTCGGCCATGCGTCTCCTCTCCTGGACGCCCATGGAGACACCCCGCGCCGACGGACCGTGACAGCCGGGGGCTGTGATCCCGTTCACTCCGTGCCGCGCGTGGGGACGACGAACTCGCACCACACGCACTTGCCGCCGCCCCGCGAGTCCACGCCCCAGACGTCCGCGAGCCGGTCCACCAGCAGCAGGCCCCGCCCGGAGACGCCGTCCTCGGAGGCCTCGCGCAGCCGGGGCAGGGCGCTGGAGGCGTCCTCGACGTCGACGCGGAGGCGGCGGTCGGCGGCGCTGACGACGCGCAGGGTCACGATGGCGGGCCCGTCGGTGTGCATGAGGGCGTTGGTGATCAGCTCGTCGGCGGCCAGCTCGATCTCGTCGGCGCGGCCCCGGGCGCCCCAGGCGCGGACGGCCGCGCGGATCATGTGCCGGGCCTCGGTGAGCGCCTCGGGGTCGCCCGGCGCGACGTGCTGCTGGAGCCGTCCGCCGGAGCGCGGCGCGTCCATGGTGCGGCGGCGCAGCAGGAGCAGGGCCGCGTCGTCGTCGCCCCGGCCGTCGTCGGCGTGGCCGCACAGCAGGTCGGCGAGGCGCTCCAGGTCGTGCGGGCCGGTGCAGACGAGTTCGGACAGCGCCTGGGTGCCGTCGTCGAGGTCGGTGCCGGGTTCCTCGACGAGGCCGTCGGTGTAGAGGAGCAGGGTGTGGCCGGGGTCGAGTTCGAGGGTGGTGACGGGGTAGTCGAGGCGTCCGAACTCGTGGGACAGGCCGAGCGGGAGGCCGCCGTCGACGGGGACGCGGCGGCAGGAGCCGTCGGTGAGCCGCAGCAGCGGGTCGATGTGCCCGGCGCGCACGAGCTGGACCACGCCGGTGGTCAGGTCGGCCTCGGCGTACAGGCAGGTGGCGAAGCGGTCGGTGTCCAGCTCGTGCAGGAAGCCGGAGGCGCGGGCCATGACGGTGGCCGGGGTGTGGCCCTCGGCGGCGTAGGCGCGCAGCACGATGCGGAGCTGGCCCATGACGGCGGCGGCGTGCGTGTCGTGGCCCTGGACGTCGCCGATGACCGCCCCGACCCGGCCCGCGGGCAGCGGGATGACGTCGTACCAGTCGCCGCCGACGTCGCGGCCGAGCGCGGCGCTGCGGTAGCGCACGGCGATGTCGGCGCCGGGCACGCCGGGGATGGTGCGTGGCAGCATCGCCTGCTGGAGGCTCTGGGCGAGGTCCTTCTCCTGCTCGTAGAACATGGCGCGCTGGAGGCTCTGCGCGATGCCGCTGCCGAGCGCCAGGATGACGTTGCGCTCCTCCACCGTGAAGCCGGTCTTGTCCTGGTACAGCAGCCCGAGGGCGCCGATGGGGCGGGCCTGGGCGATCAGCGGCAGGTACGCGGCGGCCGTGATGCCCAGGTGCTCGATGTGCGGCCACAGGACGGGGTAGGACTCGGCGAACTCCCGCGGCGACTCGATGAAGCGCGGGGCGAGGGTGCGTACGGTCTCGCTCATCGGGTACGGCTCGTCGACGCGGGTCACGCGGGTGCCGGGCACGTAGCTGCCCGCGGGGCCCTCGGCGACCAGGCGGATCCGCCCGGACTCGACGAGGCCCATGACGATGTTGGAGGCCCCCAGGTTGGCCAGGCCGTGGGTGTCCTTGAGGACGTCGATGACGTCGGCGACGGTGCGGGCGTGGGCGAGTGCCGCCGTGGTGTTGCGCACGATGCTCGTGCGGCGGCGCCGGTCCACCTCGGCCTCGACGCGCTCGCGGTGCGCGGTGCTGTCGCTCAGCTCCCGGGTGGCGTCGCGCACGATGCCGACGATGCGCAGCGGCCGTCCGCCGGCGTCGCGCAGGATGTGGCCCTGGGTGTGGGTCCAGCGCAGCGTGCCGTCGCGGCGGCGGACGCGGAAGTACGTGCCGTAGGCGACGCTGCCGTCCTTCAGGGCGTGGGAGACCTGGCTGTCGATGCGGTGGGTCTCGACGGGCAGCACGCGGGGCGCGAGGCTCTCGGGCCGGTTGTCGAACTCCTCGGGCCGCAGGTCGAACAGTGCGAGGGCCTCGTCGTCCATGAGCAGCACCCGGGTCTCCAGGTCCCAGTCGAAGCTGCCCATGCCCAGGCCGGGCCCGTACGTGGCGAGGAAACAGCAGCCTGCGGCGGACGCGGAGCCGCCGCAGCAGCGCCGCATCGCCGCTTCGACACCTTCCGTGCCCGCGTCCATGGGCCCACGCTAGGCGCACCCCGCCGCGGTCGCACGTGGACGGCGTCGCCCCTGGCGGGAGGGGGTCACGGGCTCTCCGAGCGGTCCGTGGGGCAGCCGGACGGGGACGCGGTGGCGGTGTCCTCGGGGGACGCGGGGTCCGACGTGGGGCAGTCGCCGGACGTGGTGCCCTCGCCGGGCGTGTCCGTGTCCGTGTCCGTGCCGTCGTCGCCCCCGTCCGGCGTGTCCGTGCCGTCGCCGGACTCGGTGGTGCCGGACTCGCTGGTGCCGGACTCCGCGGTGTCCGGGTCGGCCGGGTCCGGTCCGTCGCCGGTCTCCTCGGGTGGCTCGTCCGGTGTGGTCCCGTCGGGGCTGCGCCGGTCCGGGGCGGGGGAATCCGTGGAGGGCGTGGGGTGCGGCTGCGGCGGCGGCACGGGGCGGTCGTCGCCGGCGTCGTGGTCGCCGGTCCTGCGCTCGATCCAGGTGTTGTCGACGATGTTGACGAGCGTGAGGTGCGTGACCGGGCGGGGCGCCGGGGTCACGACGACGACCTGCACGGGCCGGTAGCCGGTCCAGGGGTCGCCCCGGTGGCGCGGCGCGTGCCGGAACGCGACCGGCGGCCGCAGCGGGTTGCCGCAGGCGCAGCGCACCCGGGGCAGGCCGCGGTCGTCGACGAGGACGGCGGTGCCCGCCTGGAGCACGGCCTGGTAGCCGGTGGCGCGGCCGTCGCGGTAGCCGTGGTTGGTGACGCGGGTGTCGGCGCGCAGCACGACGGGGGTGAGGCCGCGCAGATACGCCGCCACGCCGTCCGGGGCGACGCCCGCGGCCCTGGCGAAGGCCCGGGCCTTGGCGCGGTCGGCGGTCAGGTACCGGACCTGGAGGCCGACGTCGCAGCTCCCGAGCCGGCGCGTGCCGCCGTACAGGCCGGGGGTGCCGCCCGCGAGGGAGCGCAGGCCCCGGCCGGTCGGGGAGGCCGGGCCGGTGGGCGACGGCTGCGGCGAACGGGTGACGGGCGCGGGGCTCGCCCCGGCCTCGGCCGTCGACGCGGTGAAGGGGTCGGGGCCCCGCGCGGCCACGGGCTGCAGGAACAGCTCGCGCCCGGCGTCGGCCTCGTCCTCGCCGCCGCCCGCCGAGCACCCGGCGGCCGTGAGGGCCGCGGACATCGCCAGGGCCGTCGCGTAGGTGCGGATCGGTGCGCGCACAGGTGCCTCCTGCCTCTCGCCGGGCGTGTGCCCTTCCTGTGTGGCGCGGGGCGCGGCGGGCCGCAAGCGGAGGGAGCGGCGGCGTGCCCCCCGGGGGGCGGAGGGAGCGCCGCCCCGCCCCCCCCGGAAGGGCAGGAAGCCCCCCCTCGCAAGCGGAAAGAGCAGCCTGCGGGCACGGGCCCGCGCCGACCGCGGCACCGGCCGCGGCACCCGTTTGTTCACGGATCCCGGTGCCGCGCCCCCACGACCGTCACCACGCAGGCCGTGAGGGCCCACGCCGCGTACACCGTCCACGCGCCGCCCGTCGACCACGGGTGGGGGGTGGTGAAGGTGGCGGGCTGGGTGAGCCGCAGCCACGCCTCGTACGGGAGCGTGTGGTCGACGAGCGCCGACCAGTAGCGGTCGGAGCTGAAGACCGCGGGCAGCAGGACGAGCGTGACCACGGTGAGCACGATCGTGGTGCCCAGGTGGTGCAGCAGCGTGCCGAGCGCCATGCCGGTGAGTGCCGCCACCGGCATGAGCAGCGCGGACGCCACGAGGAGGCGGGTCGCGCCCGGGTGGTCGAAGGGCAGCCCGACGCCCCGCCGGGACAGGATCGCCTGGGTCACGGCGTAGGACACCACCGCGGTCAGCGTGCCGACGGCCGTGGTGACCGCCGTGACCACGGCAGCCTTGGCGGCCATGACCGAGCCGCGCGCGGGCACGGCGGTGAACGTCGTGCGCATCAGCCCCGAGCCGTACTCCCCGGCCACGGCGGCGGCGCCCAGGGCACCGGCCGCGAGCACGAGCAGCATGGCGGCGTTGGCGGTGAAGGCCTCCGCCAGGGCGATGCCGTCCCGGACGAAGTCGGCCCGGCCGCGGTCGTCGTAGGACGTCCAGTAGCGGTAGGTGTCGTACGCGGTACCGGCGTTGAAGCCGACGACGGTGAGGACGGTGACCGCGTACGCCCACGGCGTGGACCGCAGCGACCACAGCTTCAGCCACTCGGCGGCCAGCAGGTCGCGGAAGCGGGGGCGGGGCTCGTCGGGTCCCTCGGCCGCGCGGGCGGCGGTGGCCCCTGGCGTGTGCGGTGCGTGCGGTGCGTGCTCTGAGTTCGGTGTGCTCGGTGTGTTCGGTGTGTGCGGGACGGTGGTCATCGGCCCTCCCCCGCGCGGTGGTCGACGCTGTCGGCGGTGAGTTCCATGAAGGCGTCCTCCAACGAGGCGGTACGGGTGGCGAGTTGGTGCAGCGGCAGGCCGTGGCGGCAGGCGAGGTCCCCGATCCGGGCGGCGTCGAGGCCGGTGACGGCGAGCCGGTCGCCGTGGCGCCGGACCGTCGCGCCCTCGGCGGTCAGGACGTCGGCGAGGGCGGCCGCCCCGGGCGAGCTGACGGTGACGCCCGCGCCGGTGCCCCGGGCGGCGAACGCGGCGAGGCTCTCCGCCGCGATCAGCCGCCCGCGGCCGATGACGACCAGTTCGTCGGCGGTGTTCTCCATCTCCGACATCAGATGGCTGGAGACGAACACGGTGCGCCCCTCGTCGGCCAGGCGCCGGAACAGGCCGCGCACCCACAACACCCCTTCCGGGTCGAGCCCGTTGAGGGGTTCGTCGAAGAGCAGCACGGGCGGGTCGCCGAGCAGCGCGGCGGCGATGCCCAGGCGCTGCTTCATGCCGAGCGAGAAGCCGGCGACGCGGCGCCGGGCCGCGGCGGCGAGCCCGACGTCGGCGAGGACCTCCGTGACGCGGCGGGGCGGGATGCGGTTGGAGCGGGCGAGCACGGACAGGTGCGCGGCGGCGGTGCGCCCGCCGTGCACGTCCGCCGCGTCGAGCAGCGCGCCGACGTGGCGCAGGCCGCGCGGCCGGTCGCGGAAGGGGCGGCCGCCGACGGTGACGGTGCCGCCGGTGGGGTCGTTGAGGCCGAGGATCAGGCGCAGGGTGGTGGACTTGCCCGCGCCGTTCGGGCCGAGGAAGCCGGTCACGCGGCCGGGCCGCACGGTGAAGGTCAGCGCGTCGACGGCCGTGGTGCCGCCGTACCGCTTCGTCAGGGCGTTGACGTCGATCATGCCGTCCACGGTGCCGGGGGCGGGGCGCCCCGGGCATCCGACCGGCGCCGACAGTTGCCGGGCCCCGGTGTCGACCGTGGGTGTACACCCCTGGTCCGATGCCCGACGCCGATCACCCCGCTACGCTTCCGGGCATGTCCGCGACACCGGCTCCGCCCCTGCTCAAGCGCCTGTCACCGGCCGCCTGGATGGCGCTCGCCTGGTGCGCGGGGTCGGCGCTCAGCCTGCTGTTCCGGTTCCGGCTGCCGGGCGAGTCGCAGCCCTCGGTGTGGCCGAGCGTGCTGCTGTTCCGGTGGGACGGCCTGCTGACGCTCGCCGCCGCCACGGCCGTGACCCTCCTGGGGTGCGTCCGCCTGGAGCGGCGGCCGCTGCCCGCGCTCGCGCTGCTGCTCGCCGGGGCCGCCCTGGGCTCGACGCCGCTGAGCGTGGCCGAGATCCCGCTGCTGCAGTTCCTCGCGGTCGACGTCGCCCTGTACTGCGTCGCGGCGTCCCGGCCGCGGCGGACCGGAGCCGCGGCGCTCGCGATGGCGCTGTCCACGCTGGCCGCGTATCTGACGGTGCGGCTCCTGAGCGGCTGGGTGGTCGGCACCTCCGCCGAGCTGACCGTCGCGCTCACCGCCGTCATCGCCTGGCTGCTCGGCCGGGCGACGCACGAGTCCCGGGCGCACGCCGGGCAACTGCGCGCCCAGGCGGCCGCGCAGGCGGTCACCGCCGAGCGGCTGCGGATCGCCCGCGAGCTGCACGACATGGTCGCGCACACCATCGGCATCGTCGCCCTCCAGGCCGGGGCCGCGCGCCGCGTCATCGACACCCGGCCCGAGCTGGCGCGCGACGCGCTCGGCGCGGTGGAGACGGCGAGCCGCGAGACCCTGTCGGGCCTGCGCCGGATGCTCGGCGCGCTCCGCGGGGCCGCGCCGGGCGAGGTCTCCGCGACGGCGCCGCCGCCCCCGAGCCCCGGCCTCGCGGACGTCAACCGGCTCGCCGCGCGGACGACGGCCGCCGGGGTACGCGTCCACGTGCGCTGGCTCGGGACGCCCGGGCCGCTGCCGCCGGAGGTGGACGTGTCCGCGTACCGGATCGTCCAGGAGGCGGTGACCAACGTGGTGCGGCACGCGGGCACCGACTCCTGCCAGGTCACGGTGGAGCGGCGCGGCAAGGAGCTGCGGATCGAGGTCCTCGACGAGGGGCGGCCCGGCGGCACGGGCGGGAGCCGGGGCACCGGGTACGGGCTGCTCGGCATGCGGGAGCGGGTGAGCCTGCTGCACGGCGAGTTCTCCGCCCGGCCCTGCCCGGGCGGCGGCTTCCGCGTCGCGGCCCGCCTGCCGGTCCCGGAGCCGGTCCGATGACCCCGATGACGGCGCCGGGTCCGGCGTCGGCTCCCGGGGGCGGCCCGCCGCCGGTCCGGGTGCTGCTCGCGGACGACCAGCCGCTGGTGCGGACGGCTCTGACCATGGTGATGGCGGAGACCGGGGACCTGGAGGTCGTCGGCGAGGCCGGGGACGGCGCCGAGGCGGTGCGGCTGGCGCGGGAACTGGCGCCGGACGTCGTGGTGATGGACATCCGCATGCCGGGCATGGACGGCATCGAGGCCACCCGCCGGCTCGTCGCCGACGGCGCCGCCGCCCGCGTGGTCGTCCTGACGACGTTCGATGACGACGACTACGTGTACGGGGCGCTGCGCGCCGGGGCGTCCGGGTTCCTGGTGAAGGACATGGCGCTCGACGACATCCTGGGCGCGGTGCGGGTCGTCGCGACAGGGGACGGGCTGCTCGCGCCGAGCGTCACAGGCCGCCTGATCAAGGAGTTCGCGGGCCGCCCGCGCCCGGCGGCGCCGTCGCGGGAGGTCACCGGCGTCACCGGGCGGGAGCGCGAGGTCCTCGCACTGGTCGGCGCCGGCCTGACCAACGCCGAGATCGCCGACCGGCTGACGATCAGCGTCGCCACCGCGAAGACGTACGTGACGCGGCTGCTGGCCAAGCTGGGGGCGCGCGACCGCGTGCAGCTGGTGATCATCGCGTACGAGGCGGGGCTTGTGACGCCCTAGCTCCGGGCGCGGCCGCTCGGCGGGTGGGCGGCTGCCGGGGCGGCGGGGCGTGCGGGGCGTGCGGTACTCCGCGACTGCCGTGGCGCGGTGCGGTGCCCGGCGGCTGCTCCGGCGCGGTGCGGTGCCCGGCGGGTCCGTGGGCGCGCCCGGCGTCACAATGGGGGGCGTGGAGTGGTTCACGGCGGACGGGTACTGGTTCAGCCGCCTGGTCTTCCAGCGCGGGCTCGCCGCGCTCTACCTCGTCGCCTTCCTCGGCGCGGCCCTCCAGTTCCGCCCGCTCATCGGTGAGCGCGGCATGCTGCCGGTGCCCCGGTACGTGGCGCGGGTGCCGTTCCGCGCGGCGCCGAGCCTGTTCCAGTGGCGCTACTCCGACCGGCTCTTCGCCGGGTGCGCCTGGGCGGGCTGCGCGGTGTCGACGGCGCTGCTCGCGGGCGTGGACGGGTGGCTGCCGCTGGGGGCGGCGATGGCGCTGTGGCTGGTGCCGTGGCTGCTGTACCAGTCCGTCGTGAACGTCGGCCAGACCTGGTACTCCTTCGGCTGGGAGTCGCTGCTCCTGGAGGTCGGCTTCCTCGCGGTGTTCCTCGCGGGCGACGACGTGGCGCCGCCCGTCCTGGTGCTGTTCCTGCTGCGCTGGGTGCTGTTCCGCGTCGAGTTCGGGGCGGGGCTGATCAAGATGCGCGGGGACGCCTGCTGGCGCTCGCTCACCTGCCTGTACTACCACCACGAGACCCAGCCGATGCCGGGGCCGCTGAGCTGGTACTTCCACCGGCTGCCGCGCCCGCTGCACCGCGTGGAGACGGCCGCCAACCACGTCACCCAACTCGCCGTCCCGTTCCTGCTCTTCACCCCGCAGCCCGTCGCCACCGGCGCGGCCTGCCTGATGGCCGTCACCCAGCTCTGGCTGGTCCTGTCCGGCAACTTCGCCTGGCTGAACTGGCTGACGATCCTGCTCGCGCTGTCGGCCGTCGACTTCCGGCTGCTGCTCGGCGACGCGGCGGACCCGCCGTCGCCGCTCGCCGCTCCCCCGCTGTGGTACGAGGTCCTGGTCGTCGCCGTCACGGTGCTGGTCCTCGTCCTGAGTTACCGGCCGGTGCGCAACATGCTGTCGCGGCGGCAGGTCATGAACACCTCCTTCGACGCGCTGCACCTGGTCAACACCTACGGCGCGTTCGGCAGCGTCAGCCGGGTCCGGCAGGAGGTGGTGATCGAGGGCACGGCCGACCCGGTGCCCCGGCAGGACTCCGTGTGGCGGGAGTACGCGTTCAAGGGCAAGCCCGGCGACCCGCGCCGCCGGCCGCGCCAGTTCGCCCCGTACCACCTGCGGCTCGACTGGCTGATGTGGTTCGCCGGGCTCTCCCCCGCCTACGCCCGCGCGTGGTTCGGCCCGCTGGTGGAGCGGCTCCTGGAGGGCGACCGGGACACGCTCCGGCTGCTGCGCCACTGCCCCTTCCCCGACGAGCCCCCGGCGTACGTGCGCGCCCGCCTGTACCGCTACCGCTTCACGACGTGGCGCGAGCGGCGCGAGACGGGCGCGTACTGGGAGCGGACGTACGTACGGGAGTTCCTGCCACCGACACGGCTCGACGCGGCCGGGCGGCGGGCGTCGTAGGCCCCCCGGGGGGACCGGCCGCGGTCACGCGCCGCTCGCGGGAGGGGGCGACGTCCCGCGCAGCCCCACCGGGCCTCAGTCGGCGTCGACGTCGACGCCGTCGAAGACCTCGAGCATCCGCGTCAGCACATGGAGGCACGCCGTGACGTCGGCGTCGGTGAGGTCGCCGCGCACCTGGCGCATGACGGCGTGTTCGCGGGCGGTGGCGGCGGCGATCGCCTCCTGGCCCGCCGGGGTGAGCCGGATCAGGGAGGACCGCCGGTGGGCGGGGTTCGGCGTGATCGCGACGAGGTCGCGCGCGGCCGCGTCGTTGACCATGCGCTGGACGAACTGACGGCTCAGCGACTGGGCGCGGCCCATCTGCGGGACCGTCATGGGCCCGTGCCGGTGCAGCAGGTCGAGGACCGCGCGCACGCCGACGGACAGGCCCTCGATCGGCTCGGCCTGCTCCACAGCGCGCTGCACGCGCCGGTACAGGGGGCCCACCAGGTCGAAGACCTCGGTGAGGCGGCGGGCGAGGTCGTCGGGGGCGAGCGGCCCGTCGGGGGCGGGCGGACGGTCAGGGGCGGTCGGATGGTTCGGGGTGAGCGGCCGGTCAGGGGTGGGTGGCCCGCCGGGGGTGGGCGGCCGGTCGGGGTCGCGCGGGTCGTCGTGCACCACCGCATCATGACACCTCGGTTGCCGTTCCGCGCGCGATATGACACCTCGGTTGCCATGTTGGCACTCGTTATGACACCTTGGTTGTCATGACTGGTGCTTCCGATGTGTACGAGTTCCCCACGGCCGACGGCTCCCTCGTCTACCGCGACACCGGCCCCGGCTCCGGCCCCCCGCTGGTCCTGCTGCACGGCGGTTTCCTCGACCACCGCATGTGGGACGACCAGGTGGCCTCCTTCGCCCGGCGCCACCGGGTGATCGCGCCGGACACGCGCGGCCACGGCGGGTCCGCCAACGCGAGCGTGCCGTTCCGCCAGACCGACGACCTCGCCGCGCTCCTGCGCCATCTGGACGTCGGCCCGGCGGTCGTCGTCGGCCTGTCGATGGGCGCGGGCATCGCCGTGGACACCGCCCTCGAACACCCCGGCCTCGTCGGCGCGCTCGTGGTCGTCGGCGCGGGCACCAGTGAACCCGCGTACGAGGACCCGTGGGCCCTGGCCGTCCAGGCCGAGTGGGCCCGCGCGGCCGCCGCCGGGGACGCCGCCGCGTTCGTCGACGCGACGATGCTGTACGCGGCGGGCCCGCACCGGACGCTCGACGAGGTCGACCCGGACGTCGTGCGCCGTCTGCGGGAGATGACGGAGCGCACGGTCGCCAAGCACGCCGGGGACGAACCGCAGCTCCTCGTGCCCGTGACCGACACCTGGGCGCGGGCGGCGCGGCTGCGCCTGCCCGTCCTGGCCGTCACCGGCGACCTGGACGGGCCCGACAACATCGCCATGGCCGAGCGCCTCGCCCGCTCCGTGCCCGGGTCCCGTACGGCGACGGTGGAGGGCACGGCCCACTACCCGAACATGGAGCGGCCGGAGGCCTTCGACGCGGTGCTGCGGGAGTTCGTCGAGTCGGTCCGCTGAGCCCCGCAGGGGGTGGACTCAGCGGACCGGGGGTGGGCGCGGGCCGGGCGTCAGGCCCGGCGCACCCGCAGCGTGACCAGCTCGAACGGGCGCAGCGACAGCGTGACGGCGCCGCCGTCCCGCTCGGGCGCCGGGGTGTCGGCCAGGGGTCGTTCCAGCAGGTCGGTCGCCACCACGTCGGCGGCCTCGAAGCCCAGGCGCAGGGTGGTGCGGGCGCGGCCGCCGCGGGCCTCGTGGAAGCGGACCACGACGTCGCCGCTGCCGTCGTCGGCGAGCTTGACGGCCGTGACGACCACGGCGTCGTCGTCGACCGCGACCAGCGGGGCGACCTCGGCCGCGCCGCCCGTGACCCGCCGCTCGGGCAGGTTGATCCGGTAGCCCTCGCGCACCGCGTCGACGATGTCGGCGCCGGGCACCAGCGCGTGCCGGAAGCGGTGGACGCCCTGGTCGGTCTCGGGGTCGGGGAAGCGCGGGGCGCGCAGCAGCGAGACCCGCACGGTCGTGGTCGTCCCGGAGTCGGCGTCCCGTACCGTGCGCGTCACGTCGTGGCCGTACGTGGAGTCGTTGACGAGGGCGACGCCCCAGCCGGGCTCCTCGACGTGCACGAAGCGGTGGTTGCACGCCTCGAACTTGGCTGCCTCCCAGCTCGTGTTGGTGTGGGTGGGCCGGTGGAAGTGGCCGAACTGCGTCTCGGACGCGTACCGCTCCGCGTGCACGTCCAGCGGGAAGGCCAGCTTGAGGAACTTCTCCGTCTCGTGCCAGTCGACCTCGGTGTCGATGTCGAGGCGCCGCTGCCCGGGGGCGAGGGTGAGGACCTGCGTCATCCGCGAGGCGCCGAACCGGCGCACGACCCGCACGGACGCGTCGCCCTCCACCGCGACCTCCTCGGCCTCGGACAGGTCGGTGACGGTGTGGCGGTAGAACGCGTCGACGTCCCAGGCGTCCCACATGTTGGGGAAGTCGGCGTGCAGTTGGGGCAGGTTGGCGGCCTGGCCCGGCGCGACCGCCTCCCGGCCGGAGACGAGGTCGTACGCGGAGACGACCAGGCCGCGCGCGTCGACCTCGACCCGCAGCAGGCCGTTGTCGAGGACGTGGCCGCCGTCCGCGCGGGCGGTGACCGCCGTCCGCCCGTCGGCCGCGGGGGCCTGGGCGCCGCCCGCGGGGACGCCGGCGCGGGCGTGCGGCGCCGCGTTGAAGACCAGCTCCCGGGTGCCGTCCCCGGCCAGGGCCTTCTGGGCGGCGCGGATGACGGCGTCCAGGTCCTCCGCCACGGCGGCGTACGTCGCGCGGACCTCGCGGTGCACCCACGCGATCGACGAGCCGGGCAGGATGTCGTGGAACTGGTGCAGCAGGACCGTCTTCCAGATGCGGTCCAACTCCCCGTACGGGTACGGGAACCCGGCCCGCACGGCGGCCGTCGCCGCCCACAGCTCCGCCTCCCGCAGCAGGTGCTCGCTGCGGCGGTTGCCCTGCTTGGTGCCGGCCTGGCTGGTCAGCGTGGCGCGGTGGAGCTCCAGGTACAGCTCGCCGACCCACACCGGCGCGTTCGGGTACTCGGCCTCGGCCTTCTCGAAGAACTCCGCCGGCCGCTCCCAGCGCACGGCCGGGGAGCCCTCCAGGTCCCGCAGCCGGGCGGCCTTCGCGATCATCTCGCGGGTGGTGCCGCCGCCCCCGTCGCCCCAGCCCACGGGCGCGAGGGAGTGCCGGGCCACGCCCTTGTCCTTGAAGTTCCGCGCGGCGTGCGCGATCTCGCTGCCCTTCACGGCGCAGTTGTACGTGTCCACGGGCGGGAAGTGGGTGAAGATGCGGGTCCCGTCGATGCCCTCCCAGCGGAAGGTGTGGTGCGGGAACTTGTTGGTCTGCGACCAGGAGATCTTCTGTGTCAGCAGCCACTTGGACCCGGCTGCCTTGATGATCTGCGGGAGCCCCGCCGCGAACCCGAAGGTGTCCGGCAGCCAGGCCTCGTCGTTCTCGACGCCGAACTCCTCCAGGAAGAAGCGCTTGCCGTGCACGAACTGCCGGGCCATCGCCTCCGAGCCCGGCATGTTGGTGTCCGACTCCACCCACATGCCGCCCGCCGGGACGAACCGGCCGTCGGCGACGGCCTTCTTCACCTTCGCCCACACCTCCGGCCGGTGCTCCTTGATCCACGCCCACTGCTGCGCCTGCGACATGGCGAAGACGAAGTCCGGGTCGTCGTCGAGCAGGGCGGTCATGTTGGAGGTGGTCCGGGCGACCTTGCGCACGGTCTCGCGCAGCGGCCACAGCCACGCCGAGTCGATGTGGGCGTGGCCGACGGCGCTGATCCGGTGCGCGGAGTCGTGCGCGGGCGCGGCGAGGACGCCTTCGAGCGCGGCGCGGGCGGCGGCCGCCGTGCCGTTGACGTCCTGGAGGTCCACCGCGTCCAGGGCGCGGTCGACCGCGCGCAGGATCTCGTGGCGGCGGCCGGAGTCCTCCGGCAGCTCCTGCATCAGCTCGCCGAGGACCTCCAGGTCCATCACGAGCTGCCACACCGTCTCGTCGAAGACGGCGAGGTCCATGCGCTCCAGGCGGTACTGCGGCTCGCTGCCCGCGGTGTCCTTGTCGCCGAGCCGGGTGGGCAGGAAGGGGTGGTAGTCGAGGATGACGGGGTTCGACGCGGCCTCGACGCGCAGGTCGACGCTCTCGCCGCCCTCGGCGGGGGCGGCGATCCGCACCCACTGGTTGCGCGGGTTGAGGCCCTTCACCGGGGTGCCGTCGGGGCGGTAGACGAGGCCCTCGCACTGGAAGCCGGGCATGTTCTCGTCGAAGCCGAGATCCAGGATCGCCTCGACGGTGCGGCCCGCCCAGGCGGCGGGGACCGTGCCCCGCACGTGGAACCAGCTCGTGCCCCAGGGCGCGCCCCAGCGGGCGCCGACCGCGATGGGCTCGGGGGTGGCGGCGAGGCCTTCGGCCACGGGGACCGGTTCGCCGGGGGCGGTCCAGACGGCCACGTCCAGGGGGACGGACTCGGGGTATACGGCCGGGCGGATGCGTTCGTCCAGGACGCGCTTGAGGCGGCCTTCGATGAGGGAGCGGTCGTCGTGCATGCGGTGTCCTTCGGGTTCGCGGGGGTGGGTGGCTGAGGCGGTGGCCCTGCCGGGGGCTCCCCACTGTGCTCATCAGCGCGCGGGCGCCCCTTTCCGGGGACCGGGGGCTCCGGCGAAGAATCCAGCCCGTCCGGCGTTTGAGGACGAGGCGCGCAGCGCCGAAGAAGCGGGGTCCAGGGGCGGCAGCCCCTGGTTTGGGAAAAGGGGCGGGACTGGGGCGCCCCCGCGAGGGCAACGGGAACGGTCAGAGGACGTCGGACGGGTGCACCACCTCCGTGATGCCGCGCCGCGCCAGGTGCCGCCCGTCGGCAGCCAGGTCCGCGAGGACCAGCGCGGGCCGCACCCCGTCCCCGGCCAGCCGGGCGAAGGCCTCGAAGACCGGCCCGCCGGGCCCGCAGGCGGAGCGCCGCCCCCCGTCGGGGCCGATGTCCACGACGAGCGCCGTCGTCCGGGGCGCGGGCGCCACCGCGCGGGCCTCCTTGGCGATCCGGGCCAGCGCGGCCCCGGCGGGCTTGACCTCGCCGTCGTTCGTCAGCAGACCGAGGCTGTACTCCAGCTCGGGGAAGTCCGCCAGGGACCGCGACACGTCGTGGGAGCACCACCACGTCACGCCCCACAGGCCCGCGCAGTCGAGCGCGGCGGTCACCGTGGTCTCGGTGAACGCGGCGGCGTCCGCGGCGGGGATGAGCGGCGCGGGCGCCCCGACCTCCTGGAGCCAGACGGGCCGGTGCGGGTCCAGGGCCCAGGCCTTGGACAGCTCGACGAGGTACGCGGCGTGCTGCCCGGTGGCGACGCCGTCGCGCCCGTGGCGCTGCGCGGTGCCGTTGAACACCCAGGAGTGCACGGCGGTGACGGCCCCGAGCCGCGCGGCGTGCGCGGGCGTGAACGGCTGGTCGTCCTGGTACCAGGCGGCGTCGTACTCGGCGTGCAGGTGCAGCCGCCCGGGCGCGCCTTCCTCGCACGCGTCGAGCACCTGCCGCAGCCACGCCTCGGCCTGGGCCTCGGTGATCCGGTCCGGGTCGGGGTGCGGCCCCGCCGCGAACTGGTTGATCTCGTTGCCGATGGTCATGCCGATGAAGTTGGGCCGGTCGGCGAGGGCCGCGGCGAGCGTGCGCAGGTACTCCCGCTGGCCGGAGATCACCTCGGGGTCGGTGAAGAGGTTGCGCCGGTGCCAGGTCTGCGTCCACGCGGGCAGGAAGTCGAAGCTCGACAGGTGGCCCTGGAGCCCGTCGACGTTGACGTCGAGCCCGCGCTCGGCGGCGGCGTCGGCGAGGGCGACGAGCTGCTCGACGGCGCGCGGCCGGATCAGGGTGCGGTTGGGCTGGAAGTACGGCCAGATCGGGAACACCCGGACGTGGTCCAGGCCGAGCGCGGCTACGGCGTCGAGGTCACGGCGTACGGCGTCCAGGTCGAAGTCGAGCCAGTGGTGGAACCACCCCTGGCTCGGGGTGTAGTTAACGCCGAAGCGGGGCGGCGCGGCGGGGGCGGCGGCGCCGGGCTGGTCGTCTGACGTCAAGGCGGTTCCTGGTTCTCGGGGGGGGCGTCGGTCGGTTCGGGCAGGGGGCGGGGCGGGCGCGGTGCGCCGCGGGCGCGCCGCAGGCACGGCGTGCGGCAGGCCCGGCGTGTGGCGGGCGACGTGCCGCGGGCGCGCCCGGCCCTCGGGAGGCGGAGGGCGTCAGCCCTTGACCGCGCCCTCGCCCACGCCGCGGAAGAAGTACCGCTGGAGGCAGGCGAAGAGGACGATCAGCGGCAGGACGGCGATGACGGTCCCCGCGGCGACGAGGCGCTCGTCGTTGGCGAAGGTGCCGTGCAGATAGTTGAGGCCGATGGTGAGGGTGAACTTGTCGGGGTCGCTGAGCACGATCAGGGGCCACAGGAAGTCGTCCCAGGCGCCCATGAAGGCGAAGATCGCGACGACGGCCAGGGTGCCCTTCACGGCGGGCAGCGCGATGCGCGTGAACCGCTGCCACACGTTGGCGCCGTCGACGAAGGCGGCCTCCTCGATCTCGTACGGCACGTTGAGGAAGGCGTTGCGCATCAGCAGGACGTTCAGGGCGGAGACGCAGCCGGGCAGCAGCACGCCGATGAGGGTGTTGTTGAGGCCGAGGTCCCGCATGGTGGTGAACTGGGCGATGATGATGCCCTCGACGGGGACGAGCATGGCGAGGATGAACACCAGCGTGGCCGCCCTGCGGCCGCGGTAGCGCAGCCGCGCGAGGGCGTAGCCGGCGAGGGCGGCGCCCACGCAGTTGGTGACGACGTTCGCGGCGGCGACCTTCAGGGAGTTGAGCGCGTAGTCCCACACGGGGATGGTGTCGGCGACGCGCTCGTAGTTGTGCAGGGTCGGGTCGGACGGCAGGAACTTCGGCGGGGAGCTGAAGATGTTCTCGTGCGGGCCCTTCAGGGACGTCGAGAGCTGCCACAGGAACGGGCCGATCATCAGGGCGAGGACGGCGAGCAGCAGGACGTAGCGCAGGACCAGCTCCCAGCCGCGCACGTGGCGCCCGTTCGCGTCCGTGGGCCGCCACGTCCGCCGCCGGGGGGCGGCGGAGGACCGGGGCGCGAGGGTCTGCGGGCGGGCCGCTTCGGTGTCCGGGGTCGTCATCGGTTCTCCTTCCGGTCCGCGCGCAGCACGAGCAGCATCAGCGCGACGGTGACGACGAAGATGACGACGGAGATCGCGGAGGCGTAGCCCACGCGGCCGGTCAGGCCGGTGCCGGTGCGCTGCACCAGCATCACGAGGGTGGTGTCCTCGCCCGCGGGTCCGCCGTTGGGGCCCGCCATCAGGTACACCTCGGAGAACACCTTGAACGCGGCCACGGAGGACAGCGCGGCGACGAGCACCATGGTGGAGCGCACGGCGGGCACGGTGACGCTGAGGAAGCGGCGCAGGGGCCCCGCGCCGTCCACGGCGGCGGCCTCGTGCAGCTCGCGCGGGACGTTCGCGAGCGCCGCCAGGTAGATGATCATGTAGTAGCCGAGGCCCTTCCAGACCGTGACGGCCATGGCGGAGAACAGCAGCAGCCACTGGTCGCTGAGGAAGCCGACCTTGTCCGCGCCCACCGCCTCCAGGACGGCGTTCACCAGGCCGCGCTCGTCGAGCATCCACACCCAGATCAGGCCGACGACGACGATCGAGGCGACCACGGGGGTGTAGAAGGCGGACCGGAAGAAGGTGATGCCGGGGATCTGCTTCTGTACGAGCAGCGCGAGCAGCAGCGGCAGGACGACCAGCGCGGGCACGACCACGAGGACGTAGAGGGTGCTGTTGCGCAGCCCGATCCAGAACATGTCGTCGTGCAGCAGCTCGCGGAAGTTGGCGAGGCCGACGTACTCGCCGTCGATCAACTGCCGTTTGTCGGTGAAGGCGTTGGCGACCGTGCTGACGAACGGGTAGAGGATGAACCAGCCGACGACCACGAGGCCGGGGGCGGCGAACAGCCAGGGGCTGGTCGGGAGTTGGCGCCGGACGCGGCGGCGGTCCGTGCGGCGGCCGGCGCGCGCCGCCCCGGCGGCGGGCGCCCGCCCGCCGGGCAGCGCCGGGGAGGCGGCGGGGCTCGGGCTCTTCATGGCTGACATGGCTGACGTTCCCTGGTCGAGGTTCAGAGGTTCAGCTCTGCTGGAGCAGCCGGTCGCAGGCCTTGACAGCGTTGTCAAGCGCTTCCTTGGGGCTCTGCTTGCCCTGGAGCGCCCTGGCGACGGCGTTACGCAGCTCGACCTTCATCTGCTCGCTGAAGAGCACGGGGGTGTAGTTCACCGCGGTCTTGAGGGACTTGGCGGCGGCGATCCGCACGCGCGTCTCGTCGGTGCCGTCGGGCTTGGTGAAGTACGGGTCGTCGAGGGAGCCCTTGGTGCTGGGGAAGATCGCGACCTTCTTGGCGAAGGACATCTGGCGCTGCGCGTCGGTGACGAAGTGCGCGAAGGCGACGGCGGCGGGCGTCTGCTTGGTGCGGGTGTTCACCATCACGCCCATGACGTACATGTTGTCCTTGCCGGTGTTGCTGATCTGCGGCGTGATGCCGATGTTCTTGTACAGGCCGGGGGCGTCCTTCTTGAACTTCTCCAGGTCCAGCGCGCTGCCCGGGTTCATGGCGACGGCCTCGGTGAGGAACTTCTTGCCGGTCGACTCCGGTGTGGCGGTCAGGGCCTGCGCGTCCAGGGCCTTGGCGTCGTACAGCTTCTTGTACCGCGTGAGCAGGTCGACGCCCTTCGCGTCGTTGAAGGTGAAGCCGGTGCCTTCCTCGTTCATGAGCGGTACGCCGTAGCGGCCGAAGTCCTCGATGGTGGGGACGTTGGCGAGGGTGGCGATGTCGCCCTTGCTCTTCTTGGCTATCTCCAGTGCGGCGTCGAAGAGTTCGCCGTACGTCTTCGGCGGCTTGTCGGCGTCGAGACCGGCCTCCTCGAAGAGCCGCTTGTTGTAGAACAGCGGGCCGGTGTTCAGGTACCAGGGGAAGGCGAAGGTGCCCTGCGTGCCCGGCACCTGGTGGCTCTTCCAGGCGCCCGGGAGGTACTCCTTCTCGTACTTCCCCGCCGCCTTGTCGAGGTCGAGCGCGAGGCCGGCCTTGGCGAGCGGCGCCACCAGGTCCGGGGAGACGTTGACGACGTCGGGGAGGGTGCCCGCGGCGGCGTCCGCGCTAATCTTGTCGGCGTAGCCCTCGCCGGGCTGGTCGACCCACCTGACCTCGGTCCCGGGGTACTTCTTCTCGAAGTCGTCGATGACGCCCTCGAAGTAGGACTTGAAGTTCGCCTTGAGGTTCCAGGTCTGGAAGGTGATCTTGCCCTCGACCTTGCCGGAGGCGTCGGCCGAGCCGCCGCCGTCACCGCCGCCGCAGGCGCTCAGGGGCAGCAGCACGGCGGCGGCCACGGCGGCCGTGACCGCTCTGCGGGGGCCGCGGGGGCTGCGGGATGTCCAGGAATGACGCACGGTGATCGGCTCCTTTGCTCGGCCGGCGGAGGGCGGGCGCGGGCCACCGGTGGCGGTGGCGACCGCGGGGAATCGCGCCGAGGCAGACCCTGCATGGAGTTCCGGTGAAAAGTCAATGGATTGGTGACGATTCGCCTTCCCCGACGCCTGGCCCGGCTCGAACTCCCTGGTCAGCGCCTTTGGTTGAAAGCCTTGCCAGCTTCAGCTAATGCGCTTTAGGGTGTGCTGGCTCAAGCGCTTTAGTACCGTACGGCGACACAAGGGCCGCACGGCCACCGAGCCGCGCGTGCGCCGCGGCGGACGCGCCTGCCGCAGGCGGAAAGGGGCAACGGGTGCAAGGCAAGCGGTCACCGGCGCGCCGGCCGACCATGAAGGACATCGCCCGGCGCGCCGGTGTCTCCGAGAGCGCCGTCTCCTTCGCGCTCAACGACCGGCCCGGGGTCTCCGAGGTGACCCGCGACCGGGTGCGCCGGGTCGCCGAGCAGCTCGGCTGGCGGCCCAGCACGGCGGCGCGCGCCCTGTCCGGCGAGGGCGCGGCGACGGTCGGCCTGGTCGTGGCCCGGCCCGCGGGCACGCTCGGCGTCGACTCGTTCTTCCTCCAGCTCATCTCCGGTGTCCAGGAGGTCCTGGCCGAGCGTCAGCTCGGGCTGCTCTTCCAGGTGGTGGAGGACGTGGACGCGGAGTGCGCGGCGTACCGGCGGTGGTGGGCCGAGCACCGGGTCGACGGCGTCCTGGTCGTGGACCCGCGCACGGACGACCCCCGGCCCGCGCTCCTGGAGGAGCTGGGCCTGCCCGCGGTGGTCACCGGGGGCGTGCCCGACCCCGAACGGCCGCCGCGGCCCGGCCTGTCGACGGTGTGGGCGGACGACGCGGGCGCGATGGCCGCCGTGGTCGGGCATCTGCACGCGCTCGGCCACCGGCGCATCGTCCACATCGCCGGGCTCCCCGGCCTCGCGCACACCGAGCGCCGCATCCGTACGCTGCGCGCGGAGGCCGAGCGCCGGGGCCTGAGCGGGGTGCGGTCGGTCACCACCGACTACTCGGACGCGGAGGGCGCGGCCGCGACCCGCCGGGTGCTGCGCTCCGCGTCCCCGCCGACGGCGCTCGTCTACGACAACGACGTGATGGCCGTGGCCGGGGTGGCCGCCGCGGCCTCCCTCGGCTTCGCCGTCCCCGCCGACGTGTCCGTGGTGGCCTGGGAGGACTCGGCCCTGTGCCGCATGGTGCACCCGTGGCTGACGGCCCTGTCCCGCGACACGGTGTCCTTCGGCCGCACGGCCGCGCGCGAACTCCTCGGCCTCCTCGACGACGGCCCGTCCGCGACGGTCCAGGTGCCGCTGCCCTCGCTCATCGAGCGGGAGAGCACCGGGGCGGTACGCGCGTCCGGGTGAGGCGGACGCGCGCGGTGCCCCGGGCCGAAGGGCGCCCCGGGGCGGGGGCGGGTGCGTCAGGCCCCGGGGTCGCCCGGGGCCGGTGGGTCGTCCGGGGCCGATAGGGCGCACGGGGCCAGTGGGACGCCCGGGGTCGGTGGAGCGTCCGGGGCGCGCCAGTCGCCGAGGAGGCGGAACGGCGCCCACGTGTCCAGGCGGTCGCCGCCCGGGAGGTCACGGGCCGCGAGCACGGCCGTGCGCAGGGCGCGCGCCGGGGCCTCGCCCGCGGCGACCAGGTCCTGGAAGTCCCCCAGGAGGGCCGCGGCGGTGTTCTCCGGGGCGGGCCACAGGCTCGTCACCAGGGACCGTACGCCCGCGTGCAGCAGCGCCCCGCTCAGGCCGAGGAGGTCGTCGCCGCGGCCGGTGCCGCCGGTACCGCCCCCGGTGAGCACGGCCAGCCGTACGCCGTGCCAGTCCTGGCGCAGGACGTCACGGGCCGTCAGGACGACGCCGTCGAGGACGAGCCCGGCGGACAAGGGGTCGGCGGGATCGACGGCGGCACGGCAGGCGGCGTGCACGACCGCCGTGCCGGGCGGGCCGCCCACCACCTGCTGGTGGTCCGCCGGCCCGCCGGGCAGCCGGGTGCGGCCGGGCCGCTCCCCCACGGCCGCGGACTCGCCGTGCGTCCGCGGCGGGGCGCCCTCGGGGTCGCCGGTCACGACGGTGCCGCCGCCGGGGCCGGGCGCGCGCCGGGCGAGCGTCCGCAGCGAGGTCACGGTGGGCAGGTACGCCACCGGGTTGCGGTCGATGAGCGTGCCCGTGCCGTCGGGGCGCAGGGCGTGGAAGGGGATGGCGCGCAGCGCGCCGGCCGGGCAGACGAGGACGGTGTCCCCGGGGCGGGTGAGCGCGGCCAGCGGCGCGACGAGCGGGTCCAGGACGCGGTGGAAGCGACCCGGCACGGCCTCGGCCATCGCCCGGACCCGCCCCGCGCTGCTGAGGTTGGCCTCGACGAAGCGCAGCACTGCCGTGCCGTCGATGTCGAGGGGGGTGACACGCAGGCCGCCGCCGTCGAGGGGCGGGACGCGTGTGCCGTCGGGGCCGAGGGGGGTGATGCGCGTGCCGTCGGGGCCGGGGAGGCCGTCCGCGTCGTGGGTGCCGCCGGGATCGCCTGTCCCGCCTGCCTCACTGGCCCTGCCCGCCTCACTCGTCCCACCCGTGCCCCCGTCGACGGTGAACAGGGCGATCTCGCCGGTGTCGAGCAGCGCGTACGAGGCCAGGACGGTGCGCTGCCCGGCGAGTGCGCGGCGCACCGCGGCCGGGTCGATGGCGGTGGCGCGGCGGACCGCGCCGTACTCCTCGGCGAGCGGACCGTACCCGGCGATCTCCCGCCACACAGTGTCCAGCCGCGCGGTGAGGTCGTGGAGGCGCCGCCGGTCCACCACGGGTGCCGCTGTCAGTGCCGTGCGCTCGCGGAGCAGTTCGGCCTCGTGGCGCAGCAGGGCGGGCGGTACGCCGTCGGGGGCGCGCAGCCGCGCACTGCTCATGGCGTCGAGCAGGGGCCGGGCGCGCAGCCGCTCCGAGGCGGCGAAGGCGGCGGTGACGTGGTGGCGGGCGTCCTCGCCCCGGACCGCACCCTCCGCCCGCCGCAGGTGGAAGCGGGTCAGCAGCGCGTACGCCGTCGCCACGTCGTCGTCGAGGCGCAGGCGCCGCTGGGGGTCGGGCTCGGCGGCGCGCACCAGGGCGGTCAGCTCCGCACCGCGTTCGAGGACGTCCGCAGCCGTGTCCTGCTCGCCGTACTCCCAGGCCGCGTGCGCCATGGGCAGGATCGCGGGCCAGGCGCGCCCGGGGGCGATCGTGGCCGGGAGCCCGCCGTGCGGCGCCCGGGACCGCGGGCCGCCCGCGCCGCCCGGCACGCCCGCCAGGCGCAGGACCCTCTCGTACGCCGGCACGGCGTGGCCGAGGTCGGGTCGGCGGCGCAGTACGGAGGCGGTGGCCAGCCAGTTCCGGGCGAGCCGGTCGGCGTCGCCGCAGGCGTGTCGGCGGGCCTCGGCGAGGTGGCGCAGCGCCGTGCGGGGCAGGCCCAACTCGCCGAGGGCAACGCCTACGTGGTGGTGGGCGGCGGCGAGGGCGACCCGCACCGGTGGGCGCGGCGCCTCGCGCCCGGCGAGCGCCAGGGCCTTGTGGAACCAGCTCAGGGCCCGTTCCCACTCGCCCAACCGCTGCCAGGCGAGGCCGAGTTCGACGAGCGCAAGGGCCCGGCCGGGGTCGGCCGAGAGGGTGTCGGCGGTGAGCTCGTCCAGCCTGTGCTGGTAGTCCTCGGCGGCGGCCGCGTCGTCGCAGCGCCGCGCCAGGCGGCCGAGCGCCGCGTACAGCGCAGCCCAGGAGTCGAGCGGGCCGACGTGGCCGGAACCGGCCCAGGGTTCGCGGCCCGCGCGCTCCCGCTCGTGCTCGTCGGCCTCCGTCCACCGCTCGGCCTGGCGCAGCAGGTCGTAGGCCTCACTGTGGCGGCCCATCGCTTCGAGGACGTCCGCGGCCCGGTGCAGGGCGTCGGCGAGCAGCCGCGCCCGGCCCGCCCCGGCGGGGTCACCCGTGGGCCACTGGGTGTCCAGGTGCTCCGCGAGCTGGACACCGCGCCGGGCGAGCAGCAAGGAGCGCTCGACGTCCTTCGCCCCGGTACCCCGGTGGACCACCATCTCCCGCAGCGCGTCGGCCGCCTCCGCCCAGTGGTGCGCCCCTTGCCGCCGCAGCCAGGCGTCGAAGCGGGCGTCGTCGCCCACGGCGTCGAACAGCGCCCGCAGCGCGGGGCCGCGCTCCCGCAGTGCCGCTTCACGGTCGGCGGGTTGGAGCGCTGGGGGCTGGGGGTTGGCTGCGGGAGCGGGGGTGGGGGCGACCGCGGGGTCGGGGGTGGGGCCGGGGACGAGGCTGGGGGTGGGCGGTTCGGGTGCCGCGCCGCTTTCGGCGGGGGCCGGTGGTGCAGTGGGGGCCGGTCGTGCGGCGGGGGCCGGTCGTGCGGCGGGGGCCGGTCGTGCGGTGGGGGCCGGTCGTGCGGTGGGGGCCGGTGGTGCGGTGGGAGCCTCGGTGCGCGGGGGCAGCGTCGCGAGCGCGTGGCGGGCTCCGCCGTGGCCGGGGTCGAGGGCCAGCGCGCGCTCGTAGCAACGCCGCGCCTCCTCCGTACCGTCGGGGGTCTCCCGGAAGGTGTCGCCGAGGAACCGCCAGGCCAGCGGCGTCTCCTCCACGGCGAGCGACTCCTGGAAGTGGACCCGCGCGAGCCCCGTCTCCCGGCGGACGAAGTGCACGTCACCGAGCATGAACAACGCGAGCGAGCTGTCCGGGTCGGCCTCCAGGGCCTGGCGGTAGCACCCCGCGGCGTCGGCGTACTCACCCCGGTGGAAGTGGCCCTCCCCGCGCGCGATGAGGTCGGCCGCCTCGCGCCCGGCGCGGGTCACGAGGGGCACGCCGAGCAGCTTGGCCGCCTTGGCCGCGCATCGGGGGTCGTCCTCCGCGAGCCGCAGCAATTCCCGGCGGCGGTCTGGGCTTCCCGCGATCAGAGCGGCACGGATGTGTGCGTCGGTGTCGCTTGGGGTGGTTGGTTGACCGGGTTCACAAGCTTTGCCGCGTTCGCCGCATCTGTCGCCTGCACCCCATGCGCCGACTTCACAGAACTCTGCGGCTCGCTCTGCGGATCCGATCGATTCATCGCGGTGAACGGGTTGACTGGGTTCACAAGACTCGCCAGGGCGTTGCGGTTCACTGGATCCAGTGGGTTGACCGCGTTCACCAAGTCCGCCGGTCCGTCGTAGAGTTCCGGGCTCGTCGGGTTGACTGGGTTCACCGGCTTCGCCGCGTTGGCCAAGCCCAACATGTTCGCCGCGTTGACTCGGTTCACCACCCTCACGCCGTACGCCCGCCGCGCCGGGCCGGTGCTCGTCGAGTTCGTCGAACCGGCCGCCGCCCTTCATGCATACGCCGGTCCGCGGGCCTCCCTCGAAGCGCGCGTATCCGGACGGTGGTGCGGCGTACGCGCGGACGTCGTCCGTCGTGGGTGGCAGCACGTGCGCGCGGCGACCGCTGATACGCGCCAGTTCCTCGTCCCACTTCCGGGCTTCGGGGTGCCCCCAGTGGGCGAGGAGCAGCGCGAGCAGTTCGACGAGGGGTGCGTCAGCCGGTACGGGCGGGTCGGTGACGCGGGAGCGGAGCAGCGCCACCCCCTCGGCGGGCCGGCCCGCCACGGCGTACGCGTGGGCGAGGGCCGTGACCGCCTGCTCGTCACCGGGGTCGTCGGCCAGGAGGGCGGTGAGGACGTGGATCTCCCGGGCCGTCGCGCCCTCGGCGCGCAGTCGGCGCGCGAGTGTCCGGCGGAAGCCGGCGGCCCGCGGGTACGCCGCGAGCACCTGGTCGCCCAGGGCCGCCCACGCGGGCAGCGCCTCGTCATCTCGTACGTGCGCCTCCGGCCCGGGGTGGAGGGGATGGTTCCATGCGATCCACAGCTCGACCTCGGCACCGCTCCCCCACCGCTCCAGCCAGCGCGCGAGGGCCTCGCGCCGCCCGCCCCGCCCCTTCGTCGCCGCACGCACCGCCGCGTACGCCGCGCACCGTACGGTGACCCCCGCGCGGAGGCCGGGGAGGGCACGGCCGCACAGGTCTTCGAGCGGGGCGAGCACGTCCCGGGCCGGGGGCGGGACTGCGGCGGGGGACGCGGGGGCGGCCGCCTCTTCGGTGGCAGGCGTGCGGATGGCCGCTTCGTTCATGCGGGGCGTGCGAGGGACTGTTGCCCGCGTGCGGTGTGCCGCCTCGTCCGTGAGGGCGGCCCCCATGGTGGCGAGCGCGTGGGCGACACCGTCGAGGCGGGCGGTGGCCGGGCGCGCGGCGAGTGTGAAGTACCGGTGTGCCCGCTGCCGTTGCCCGGCCGCGTCGGCGGCGATGCCGCGCAGCAGGTGCGTCTGCGCGGACAGCGTCCGCCCGGCGTGCCGCGCGTCGCCGCCGTACGGATCGCCGCCCGCAGCGAGGGCGGCGGCGACGGTTTCGAGTGCGTCCGCGAGGAGTTCGGCCTCCTCGTGTACCGCCCACGGGTCGTGGCAGGTGGCTCCGTACGCGACGATGTCCGCCAGCAGTGCCGCCGCCGCACCGGCCGACCTCGCCACCACGTTGTCGCGCCGACCCGGCGTCGGCCCGGCGACCAAGGCCCGCAACCGCCGTCCGACCGCGGCGCGGTCGATGCCCATGGCCGCGGTGCGGTCGATGCCCATGGCCGCGGCTGCGGGTTCGACGGCGGCCGGGTGCCGGGCCGGTACCGGAGTGGCTGCCGGCACCGAGTCGCCGGCCGCCACCGGGGCGGTTGCCGCTGCTGACCCGACGGCGACCCTCGGGGCGACTGCCGCCGTCGGGTCGACAGCGGCCCTCGGGTCGACTGCGGCTGTGTCGTCGACCGCCGCGAACGGGCCCGCTGCCGCTGCCGGTTGCGCCCTCGCTCCCTCGGAGGCCACCCCGTGGGCGGTGTCACCCGCTGTCGGGTCCGTCACCCGCGGCGGGACCGCCGCAGCCCCCGCAGCCGGGTCATCCGGCGTGGCCGGGGCGGCGGCCCGCACCTCGCCTGCCTCCGGCATCTGCGGCGTCTGCGAAGCCGCCGATTCCTCCCACGCCTCCGGCGCTCCCGGCGCTGCCGCCGCTGTTCCCGCTGTACCCGGCCCTCCCGACGCCTCTGCCCTTCTCGACGTCCCCGACGTCCCGGGCGCCCCCGGCACTCCCGGAGCCCCCGGCGCCCCCGGCGCCCCCGCCCTTCTCGACGTCCCCGGCGACCCGGGCACCCCCGTCACCCCCGTCACTGCCGACCCAAATCGATCGTGCATCGACCCGGCCCACGTGACCAGCATGTGCAGCCCCAGCACCGCGTCCCCCTCGTGCCGTCCCTCAGTTCATCCCCCAGGAACGCCATGGGTGAGGTCGCGGTTCCCGTGCGTAAACGTCAGCGTTCGGCCAGGTGCGCCGTGTTGACGGGCGGCTTCGGCTCACCGGCCCCGGCGGACCGGGGCCCGCGGCGTATCCACAGCGCGGCGCCCGCGAGCAGGACGGCGGCGCCGAGCAGCCAGCGTGCCGGGCCCGCCGGGAGAGCGCCCGCGGCCAGGCCCGTGACCGCGCCGACCAGTTGCAGCGCGAGGGACTGGACGGACAGCGCCGTGGCGCGGCCCTCGCTCGTCACCCGCCGGTGCAGCAGCTCGTTCTCGCTGGGTCCCGCGGCGCCGAGGCCGAGGTACACGAGGACGTAGCCGCCGATGGCGAGCAGCAGCGGTGCCGGGCCCGAGGCCGCCGCCGTGACGGCGAGCAGCAGCAGTCCGCCCCCCGCGGCGGCGAGGCAGACGAGGACGGCGCGTTCCCCGCTCCCGGCGAGCCGGGCCACGGGCGGCGCGAGCTGGCTGCCGAGGGCCGAGCACAGGTATCCGGCGCAGGCGAGCCCGGCGAAGACCACCGCGCCCGACTCCGCCGCGCCGGTCACGTCGGCGGCGCGGCCCGGCGTGAGGAGCTCCAGGGTGACCAGGGCGCTGCCCGCCGCACCCGCCGTGAGCACGACGCGGCGCACCAGGGCGTCGCGCCCGGCCAGGCGCACCCCGGCCACGACCGTGCCCGGCACGTCGCGCAGGACTCCGCGCAGGGTGGCGCGCGGCCGGGGCGGCTCGGGCAGGGCCGTCAGGACGTACACGACGAAGGCGACGGCCAGGGCCACGCCCAGCAGCGCCGGCACGGACAGCGGCAGGACGAGCCCCGAGGTGGCCTCGTCGAGCCGGTCGCCGAAGTCCGGGCCGAGTCCGAGGAGCCAGGGCAGCGTGCCACCGGCGAGCGTACCGACAGCGAGCGCGACGGCCGTGGCGGTGGAACCGCGCGCCAGGCCGGTGCGCAGGTCGGCGTCGGGCCCGGCGGCCGCGTGCACGGTGTCGACGTACCAGGCCTCGGCGGGTCCGCTGGACAGGGCGCGGCCGGCGCCCTTGAGGGCCATGGCGGCGGCGAGCACCCAGGCGGTGGTGCCGAGCGCGTGCAGCAGCAGCGCCACCGCGTCGAGTACGCCCGCGGCGGCGAGCACGGTCCGCCGCCCCAGGACGTCGGAGAGCCCGCCGGTCGGCAGCTCCAGCAGGGCGGCGGTCAGCGAGTGCGCGGCGACGCAGCCCGCGACGGCCGTCAGGGCGAGCCCACGCTCGGTCATGAGCGGCACCATCGGGGCGATGGCGAGGCCCAGGGGCAGCCAGAAGAGCCCGCAGGCGACGACGTAGCGCCGCCGGGCGGCACGGGGGTCGAGGACGCGCCGGGTCACGAGCTCGTCCACGTGACGGTGACGTTCCCGGGCTCCCCGGAACCACCGGGGTCCCCCACGGCGTCCCCTGCCCCGGCCGCCCGGCCCGCGCCCTGCGACTGCTCGGCCGTCGCCTCCGCGGCCGCGACCGCTTCGTCCGTACCGTGCGACTGCCCGGCCGTCGCCTCCGCCCCCGAAGCACCTTCGGCCTCGGCACCGGCGCTGCCCCCGGCATCAGCCCCGGCGTCGGCATCGGCCTCCGCCGGGTGCCCCGCCAGCGGCAGCGTCGCCGCCAGGACCACGACCTGTTCCGCCCGTGGGTCGTCGGCGTCGCGCGCGGTGAGCTCGGCGAGCTTGCCTTCGAAGACCTGCCACAGTTCGGCCAGCGACTCGGGTGTCAGGCGGGGCAGCAGGTCCGTGATCCCCGCGTGCTCGCGCCACGCGCGGTCGAGGCGCCCGGACTCCAGGTCCCGCTCGTGCCGGGCCAGCGCCGCGCTCAGGTGGTCGATCTGGCGCCGGGCCATGTGGCTCATGAAGGCGCGGCCCGCCGGGGAGGCGTCCATGTCGGCGTTGTCCCAGCTGGTGACGGCGTGGACCGACCGCCAGCGCCGCTCACGGCCGTCGCGGTGCTCGGCCTCGGTGACGAACCGGTACTTCGCCAGGACCCGCAGGTGGTAGCTGGTGGAGGCGGACGACTCGCCGGTACGGGCGGCGAGTTCGCTGGCCGTGGCCGGGCCGTCCGCGCGCAGCATGCCGAGCAGCCTGATGCGCAGGGGGTGGGTGAGGGCCTTGAGGGCGGCGGTGTCCTGCTCCGGGTCGAGAACGCGACGGTGCGACACGGCGTCACCGCGCTCCTCTCCCGCCGGGACGCCACCCGCCGGGGCACCGCTCGCCGAGGCCCCGCCCGCAGGGGCCGCTTCCGGGCTCTGTTCGTCAGCCATACGGGGAGGGTAGGCCGCCACACCCGTTCCCCAAAAGAGTTTTTGCAAAAATACTTTGGGAGAAAGGGAAAGGGAGGGAGTGCCGACGGGCGGCACCGAAACGGGGTGCCCTTCAGTTCGGGCACGTAGTAGTAGATGGCGTTGCGGGAGACGACTTACCGATCTTGCTCATCAATCGGTCGATTGCTGAGCGGCGCTGACGAGCCCTGACTCGTAGGCGCTGATCACCAGCTGCGCGCGGTCCCGGGCACGCAGCTTGTTCAGCAGCCGACCGATGTAGGTCTTGACGGTGCCGTTGCTGAGGTGGAGGTACTCGGAGATGTCGGCGTTGGAGAGGCCACGTGCCACGAGCACCAGGACCTCACGCTCGCGCTCCGTGAGGTCCTCGAGCGAGGAGCCCGGCGCATGGTGCGCATGGGGAAGACGGGCGAACTCGGCGATCAGGCGGCGGGTCACCGAAGGGGCGAGGAGGGACTCTCCGGCGGCGACAGTGCGGATGCCTGCCAGCAGCACCTCGGGAGACGTGTCCTTGAGGAGGAATCCCGCTGCCCCCGCACGCAACGCGCCGTACACGTACTCGTCGAGGTCGAAGGTGGTGAGCATGAGAACGCGTGTCCCGGCTGTCTCGGGGGAACCGGCTATGCGCCGTGTCGCTTCGATGCCGTCCATGCCGGGCATCCTGATGTCCATCAGCACCACGTCCGGGCAGAGCCGCTGCGCACCCTCGACAGCTTCGGCTCCGGTGCCGGCCTCGCCCACCGCCGCCAGGCCGGGGGCGGTGTCGATGAGCACCCGGAAGCTGCCTCGGAGCAGGGACTGGTCATCGGCGACGAGTACCCGGATCGGTTCGGTCACGCGGTCTTCTCCTTCCGGCTCGCAGCCGTGCAGTGAGTGGGTTCGGGCGGGAGACGAGCCGACACAGCGAACCCGCCGCCGGGCCGTGGCCCGGCGGCCAACGTCCCGCCATACAGCAACACGCGTTCACGCATCCCCACGAGTCCATGACCACCCCTGAGTTCCACCCGGTCGGTCGCGGCCGGGTTCCCGGCTCCGTCATCCGCCACCTCGATGCGCACTTCTCCTCGCGAGTCGACTGTGATCGTCACCTGGCAGCGCGTTCCGTCGCCGGCGTGCTTGACCACGTTCGTCAGAGCCTCCTGCACGATCCGGTAGACGGCCAGCGCCGTCCCCGCGGGGAGGCCGACGGCCAGCCGGGTGCGGAGTTCGGTACGAACCCCCGCTCGCTCGGCACGCTGGATGAGGGCCGGCAGGTCGTCCAGTCCGGGAGGGGGAGCCGTCTCCGCCGAACCGGGCTCTCGCGTGCGCCGACCAGCAGTGTCGCCGCGTAGCACTCCCAGGGCACGGCGCATCTCGGTGAGCGCCTCCCGGCCGGTCTGCTCGATCGCCTGGATGGCATCGCGCGTCTCCTGGGGGCGTGCCTCGGCCACATGGTTGGCCACCGCCGCTTTGACGACGATCACGCTGAGGCTGTGCGAGACGATGTCGTGCAGTTCTCTGGCGATGCGCAGGCGTTCTTCGGCCAGTGCCTCCTCCGCAAGGCGACGGTCCCTTCGGGCCGCTCGGCATCTCCGTTCGCGCACGACACGCCCTGCGGCCCACGCCGCCCCGATGACCAGCCAGACGAGGACGGCGGTGCCGACGGCTTCCGTCCACGGGCCGGAGGGCGTCAGGACCGCTTCACCGGTGATGACCGCGGCTGCCGAGACAACCAGGGTCAGGGCGAACGCTGCCGAAGCCCGGCGTGTCGGCTCAACGAGCGCCACCGCGTAGACGGCCAAGGCCGCAGAGATGTAAGGGTCACGGGTGATGTCGAGCAGTGTCGCCGTCGCCGAAGCACCCAGAACTACGGCCAGGGCAGGCAGGGGCCACAGGCGCCGAACGGCCAGCGGCACCCCCACACAGACGGCCACCAGCCAGCCCAGCCACCACGGGCCGGAGAACCGAGGCAGACCGTCCGAGGCATCCTGGTCGGCCAGTGCCACGTACCCGGCTGTCACCACGGCCGCCACGCAGGCGTCGATCGCCAGCAGATGCGCGCCGCTCCGCAGGCGCCGCCCCGTTCTGTGCATCGCTCGACAATACCGATGGGCGCTCATCCGACCTGCCCGAAGAGAAACATCGCGGTACCCACGCCGACCAACAGGAGAAGCCTTCCGGCGACCGTCGCCCGCGAGGTCGTCCCGCTGCGCAACGCGGCCACGCCCAAGGGGACGAGCGCGACACACAGTCCCGCAGCGGCCGCGACCGATAGAGGGGTCGTTCCCTTCAGCACCCCCAGCGGCATCGCCGATGCCGAAGCCAGGGCCGCCGCACGCAGCGGTCCTAGCACTTGGGAGCGGTAGGCGCCGATGGCCAGCAGGAGCCAGCCGCCCATGACGGCTGCGTTGAGTGAGCTGAAGATGTGGAACGCGCCGTAGGTTTCGCTCACCGTTCGCGTCGCCGATGCCGCCCCCTGCACGGCCACCAGTTGGAAGGCCAGGTGGTCCACACCGGCGTGAAACGCGCGGGCGAAGAGGCCGAGGACCGTGAGTGCGCCGCCCCACAGAGCGAGCTCCCGGGCCCTCTCGCCGATCGTGGCGGCGAGAAGCACGACTCCCGGCCAGAGCAGCACCCACCCGGCGGACACAAAGCTGTACGAGGCCGTCATGAAGCCCGGATGGTGCCCGTACGCACTCAGTTGCGCGGGGAAGAAGAAGTCGAAGCGCAGGCGCAGCAGTACGCCGGTGAGCAGCAGCAGAGGGCCGAGGACGAGGGAGGCGCCGCCCACCCAGCGTCCCGGAAAGACAGGATGGGGAACGGCGATTGACGCAGTCGTGACGGTCATGGGGCAACGATGCTGCCGCTGCACGTACCGCGTCGTCGGAGCATGGACCACACTTTCGGATCGGACCGTGGTCGTACCGCTTGCCTGTTGTCCGCTTCCGGTCCGATTCCCGGACCGGACACCATGCTGCTCGGCTCACGTGCGCCCGGCCGACCGGTGCTCGTCGACGCCCGCCGGTGCCCGAGGGCCTGGCAAGGCAACCACGGCAAGGTCCCGGTGGCGTTCGCGATCTCGACGGCGATCTGCTGGGCCGTCTCCGGGGTCAGATACCGGCGGCGCACGGAGCGCAGTTCGTCCTCGGTGTGACCGTGGCCACCGGAGGCGACGGCCTTGATCCCGGTGTTCGTGCCGTAGGCGTAGATCACGATGAGCGGCACGACGCCCCACCGGCGCTGTACCTCGCTCTTGATGCTGCGCAGGTTCTTCGGCTCGGGCTGGGCCTCGGCCGGGTCAGCCGGATCGCCCCCGGACTTCCGCTCGGCGATGTCCAGCCAGGCCATTTTCGGCATCCAGCCTGATGCGCAGGAGGTGGGTGAGGGCCTTGAGGGCGGCAGAGTCCCCGGTGGTACTCGATCATCCGGCCGGTCCACCCGTGGGCGTCCAGCTCGGATGCGGGCACCTGTACCTGCCGGGCGACGGACTCGACCGCCCCGCTCGGCAGCTCGAACCGGCCCCGAGGGACCGGCCGTACTGCGTGTAAAACCTCAGCAACACGGCAAAGCCCAGTCTCGTCGCACCGCGCTTGCCGGACACAAGCCCACGCTCGTCCCTCAGCGGCGTCCAGTGCTCGACCCGCTCATCCAGGTCCAGCGGAGTACGGGCCACGATCGTTGATCGTCCTCGCGAGGCTTCACACACCCGCCCCGCGACCGTACGGAGACGGTGCGGGGCGGGTGGTTCGTGCGTCGGGGGCTCGGCCAGGTCAGTCGATGCCCTGCAGGATGTGCGGCTCGGCGAGGTCGTCCTCGTAGCCGGCCAGGCGGATCGGGGCCGCCTTGGCCCAGGCCTCCAGGCCGCGGAGCTGCTGCGGGCGCGCCGCCCGCTCCCCCACGGAATCGGCCTGCCACTTCTCCTGCTGCGTCAGATCTGGTGTCACCGCGCACTCCTTAGTGTCGCGTAGCGGGCAAACGATGCCTTGCTGCCTTCGCTGTCGTCGCGGTCGCGGTGGCGCCGGTTCCGGGCGGGATCGCGGCCGTGGTGGCGAGCCTGTCCCCTGGGCGGCCGTGAGGCGGTGGTGGGTGCCTCCCGGCCGTCCGTTCGCACCAGCCTAACCAAATGAGCGGACGCTCGCTCGATAGGGCCGGAACAAGGGGTGAATTCCGGACATGTCCTCGTGCTCAAGTTCTCGTGCTAAAGATGTCCGTACGTGCGGCTGCTCGCCGACGCGGGCGGACGCCCCGTCATGCCCTGGCGGGACGCGCCTGCCGAGTCACCATCGCCAGGCACGTAATCCCTCAGGAGCGAGTCACCACTTGCCGGGCGCCTAACCCTCCGGGCACGGATTCACCACTTGCCGGCACCTGATCTTCCGACCGCGGATCACCACTTGCCGGGCGCGTAGTCCTTCAGGAAGACGCCGTACACGTCCTCGCCCGCCTCGCCGCGCACGACCGGGTCGTAGACGCGGGCCGCGCCGTCGACCAGGTCGAGCGGGGCGTGGAAGCCCTCCTCGGCCAGGCGCAGCTTGTCGTAGTGCGGGCGCTCGTCGGTGATCCAGCCGGTGTCGACGGAGGTCATGAGGATGCCGTCGGTCTGGAACATCTCCTGCGCGCTGGTCCGCGTCACCATGTTCATGGCGGCCTTGGCCGCGTTGGTGTTGGGGTGCCCGGCGCCCTTGTAGCCGCGGCCGAACACGCCCTCCATGGCCGAGACGTTGACGACGTACGACCGCTTGCTCGGGGCCTTGCGGGCGGCCTCGGCCATCACGGCGCGCAGTTTGCTGATGAGGATGAACGGCGCGGTGTAGTTGCAGAGCTGGGTCTCGAGGAGTTCCACGGGGGAGATCTGCTCGATGGACTGCACCCACGTGTTGGTGTCCACGACGTCCGGGACCAGGCCGCCCGCGTCGATGGCGGTGCCGTCGAGGTGCCGGGCCACGCTGGCGTTCCCGGCGACCAGGGCGAGGTCGGCGACCTTTTGCGCGTCCAGGCCCGCGACCCCGGCGGGCAGCGCGGTCAGGCCGTCGACGGCGCCGGAGTTGAAGGCGCCGATGACGTGGTGCGGAGGCAGCTCACCGGCGGGCAGCGGAGCGCTCTCGCCCTCGACGAGGGCGGCGTAGGCGGACGGCAGGCGGCGCACGGTCTGCGTGGCGTTGTTGATCAGGATGTCCAGGGGGCCCTGCTCGGCGACCTGCTCGGCCAGGGCCACGGCCTGGGCGGGGTCGCGCAGGTCGATGCCCACGACCTCCAGGCGGTGGATCCAGTCCGCCGAGTCCTCCATGGCCTTGAAGCGGCGGATGGCGTCCTTGGGGAACCGTGTGGTGATCGTGGTGTGGGCGCCGTCCCGCAGCAGCCGCAGCGCGATGTACATGCCGATCTTGGCGCGGCCGCCGGTGAGCAGCGCGCGCTTGCCGCGGAGGTCGGCGCGGGCGTCGCGCTTGGCGCGGTTCAGGCGGGCGCAGTCCGGACAGAGCTGGTGGTAGAAGTAGTCGACTTCCACGTACCGCGTCTTGCAGGTGTAGCAGGAGCGCGGGCGCTGGAGTATCCCCGCGATCCTGCCCTCCTCGGTGGCCGAGGAGGGCAGGAGGCCCTCGGTCTCGTCGTCGATGCGCTGCGCGGAGCCGGTGGCCGTGGCCTCGGTGACGGCCTTGTCGTGGGCGGTCTTCGCGGCCCGGCGCTCCTGGCGGCGGCGCTGCTTCACGGTGCGGTAGAGCCCGGCGGTGGCGCGGCGCACGGTGATCGCGTCCGGGTGGTCCACCTCCAGCTTGTCGAGCTCCTCCAGCACGCCGAGGCACACGGCGAGACGCTCGGGGTCGATGCCGGGGCCGTACGTCACGTCACTGGTGACGGCGTCGGCGCCTTCCTGCTGGCTCTCGTCTGTGACCGTCATCGCCGCTGTCGTTCCTCATCGCACTCGTGCCGCGGCTCGCCTCGGATCGGCCGCGGATACTCCAAAAGTGGAACTTTACGTAGCGGAGGCGCCCCGCACCAAACCCGTTCGGTCCGCGCAGGCGGCCACGAGTCCCGCGAGTTCCGCCCGTACGCAGGCCGCGAGCAGGTCCAGGTCGGGGACCGCGGCCGCGTCGGCGACGAGGCCGTAGTGCACGTGCCCGCGGTACGTCGACACCGCGACGGCGAGCGCCTGGCCGCGGGCGAGCGGGGCGAAGGGGTAGACCTCCGCGAGCGGGCAGCCGCCCAGGCGCAGGCCGGGGCTCGGCAGCGGCACGCTGGTGACGACGAGGTCGCACAGCAGCCGGGCGGCGCGGGCGACGGCCGGGCCGCCGACGCGCAGGCCCAGCGGCGGCACGTGGTCGGCGAGCAGCGCCACGGCGCCCGCGCCGCGCGTCGGGCCCGCCTCCTTGCCGCGGTCCATGGCGGCGCGCACCGCGCGCAGGCGCTCCAGCGGGTCGGGGGCGTCGACGGGCAGGCGGATCACGTAGCCGGAGAGGCTGTTGCCCGGCGGCCGGTCGGTGCGCGGGCGGCGGCGGGAGACGGGTATGAGGGCGCGCGGGGCGAAGCCCCCGCCGACCGGGCCCCCGTCAGCGCGGCCGACGCCGCCCTCCTCGGCCGCGCCGCCCTCCTCGGCCGCACCGCCCTCGTCAGCCGTGCCGCCTGCGCCGCCCTCGCCGCCCTCGTCGCCCGCGCCGCCCCCGTCGCCCGCACCGCCCTTGTCGGCCGCACCGCCCTCGTCAGCCGTGCCGCCTGCGCCGCCCTCGCCGCCCCCGTCGCCCGCGTCGCGCGCGTCGAGCCAGCGGCGCAGGGCCCCGGCGACCAGGGCGATCAGGACGTCGTTGACGGTGCCGCCCGCCGTCTTGCGCACGCGGTGCACCTCGTCGAGGTCGAGCAGGACACCCGCGGTGCGGCGGGTGCCGGTGGGGCGGGAGGTGAGGGCCGCCCGCGTCGCCTGAGCCCGGCCCCCCGTCCACGCCCACCGGGCGTCCCAGGCGCCGCGCGCCACCGCCGCGCCGATGCCGAGTGCCCTGGCGGCGTCCGCGGCGACGGCCCGCCCTGCCGAGGCGGCGCGGGCGGGCACCGCGGTCACGAGCCCGGGCAGCGCTCGCGGGTCCAGGGCGGGCCACCACGGCGTCCGCTCCCCGGCGGGCACCGGCCGCGGGGGCCGCGGCTCGGGGTGCGCGGGCGGGTCGAGGACCGCGGCGGCGAGCGTCAGCGCCCGCAGCCCGTCGGCGAGCGCGTGGTGGAACAGGAAGAGCACGGCGAAGGACGCGCCGTCCGCGCCCGGCAGCACGTGCGCCTCCCACGGCGGCCGGTCCCGGTCCAGGGGGCGCCGCATCAGCGCCCCCGCCGCCTCGTGGAAGTCCCGTACGGGCGCGGCGAGCCGTACGTGGTCCCGCGGGTCGAAGCCGGGCGCCGGGCGCCGCGCGGCGCCGCCCAGGGGCAGCAGGACGGGCCGGATGCGCAGCCGCAGGCCCGGCACGGCGGCGGCGCGGGCGGCGAGGAGGTCGGCGGCGTGCGCGGCGGACGAGGGCGAGGTGGCCGTGAAGACGCCCAGGGCCCCGAGGTGCATGGGGTGTTCGGGGGTCTCGATGCTCCAGAAGGCGAGATCGAGTGGTGCGAGCAGGTCTGAGCTCTCAGAGGTCATGGCTTGCTCTCGCGTCGATGACGGTGAGCCAGCAGACAACCACTCTCGAACAATTACGGTCAAGTACGATCTGGATACGTACAGTTAACACGCGGTCGAGCGACGGCCGGGCGGCGGCCGGGCGACAGTGGGGCGGCGCCGGCCTCACAGCGGCACGTGCTGCCCCTTGCCGAGGGCGATCACGCCGCCCGGCGAGACCGTGTACAGCTCCTCGTCCCGCTCCGGGTTCACGCCGATCGTGGCGCCCGGCGGGACGTCCACGTTCTTGTCCAGGACCGCGCCGCGCACCACCGCGCCCCGGCCCACGCGGACGTTGTGGTGCAGGACCGAGCCCTGCACCACCGCGCCCTCGGCGACCGTGACCCCGGGCGACAGGACGGACCGCGTGACCTGGCCGCGGATGACGCAGCCGGGGCCGACGACCGACTCCCCCGCGATGCCGCCCGCGCAGAACTTGGCGGGCGGCAGCGACCCGGAGTGGGTGTAGATGGGCCAGCGGCGGTTGTCGAGGCTGAAGGCGGGCTGGTCCGAGATCAGGTCCATGTGCGCCTCGTAGTACGCGTCGAGCGTGCCGACGTCGCGCCAGTAGCCGTGGTCCCGCACGGTCTCGCCGGGCACGTGGTTGTCGTCGAAGTCGTACACCTGCGCCAGGCCGCGCTCGGTCAGCATCGGCAGGATGGAGCCGCCCATGTCGTGCGCCGACTCCTCGTCCTCGGCATCGCGCTGGAGGGCGTCCACCAGCGCCTTCGTCGTGAAGACGTAGTTGCCCATGGAGGCGTACACCTGGCCCGGGGAGCCGGGCAGTCCCGGCGGGTCCTCGGGCTTCTCCAGGAAGCGCTCCACGCGGGTGCCGTCCCGGGCCGGGGTGATCACGCCGAACTGCCGGGCCTCCGCGCGCGGCACGCGGATCCCGGCGACGGTGACGCCCGCGCCGGAGTCGATGTGCTGCCGGAGCATCTGCCGCGGGTCCATGCGGTACACGTGGTCGGCGCCGAACACCACGATGTGGTCGGGCTGTTCGTCGTGCACCAGGTTCAGGGACTGGAGGATCGCGTCCGCGCTGCCCAGGTACCAGCGCGGGCCGAGGCGCTGCTGGGCCGGGACGGGGGTGACGTAGTTCCCGAGCAGGCTCGACATGCGCCACGTGGTCGACACGTGCCGGTCCAGGGAGTGCGACTTGTACTGCGTGAGTACGCAGATGCGCAGGATGTCGCCGTTGACGAGGTTCGACAGGACGAAGTCGACCAGGCGGTACGTGCCGCCGAACGTCACCGCCGGTTTGGCGCGGTCCGCGGTGAGCGGCATCAGCCGCTTGCCCGCACCGCCCGCGAGCACGATTCCGAGCACCGTAGGTCCGCCGCGCATCGCCGCCCCTCTCCCGCCCTGTCCGGGCTCCTGGTTGCCTCGTGTCTGCGCCGTCCGCCGCCGTCCGCCCTCGTCGCTCCATACGGGCGTACGGACGTACCGGCGTACGGCCCCGCGGCCGTGGTCACGCCGCCTTGAGGACGTCCTCGTACACCTCGACCGTGCGCCGGGCCACCGCCGTCCACGTGAACTCGCGCTCCGCGCGGTGGCGTCCGGCCGCGCCCATCGCCGCCGCGCGGCGCGGATCGCCCGCCAGGCGGTTCAGGAGCAGGCCGAGGTCGTGCTCGAAGCGCTCCTCGTCGCCCGGGTCGTAGGGCGCGAGCAGGCCCGTCGTGCCGTCCGCCACGACCTCGGGGATACCGCCGACCCGGGACGCGACCACGGCGGTGCCGCACGCCATCGCCTCCAGGTTGACGATGCCCAGCGGCTCGTACACCGACGGGCAGACGAACACCGCCGCGTGCGTGAGGAGTTGCACGACCTCGGCGCGCGGCAGCATGCGCGGGATCCAGTGCACGCCGTCGCGGGCGCGGCGCAGCTCCTCGAAGAGGGCGCGGAACTCCCGGTCGGTCTCCGGGGTGTCGGGGGCGCCCGCGCACAGCACGAGCTGGACGCCGCGCTCCAGGTTCCGGGCGGCGCGCAGCAGGTGGGGCACGCCCTTCTGGCGCGTGATGCGGCCGACGAAGAGGACGTACGGGCGGCGCGGGTCGACGCCGTGGCGGGCCAGGGCACCGGTGTCCGGGTCCGGCCGGTACAGCTCGGTGTCGATGCCGTTGTGGACGACGCGCACCTTCGCCGGGTCGACGGCCGGGTAGCAGGCGAGGATGTCCTCGCGCATGCCGGCCGAGACGGCGACGACGGCGTCGGCGGCCTCGACCGCGGTGCGCTCCGCCCAGCTCGACACGGCGTAGCCGCCGCCCAGTTGCTCGGCCTTCCAGGGGCGCAGCGGCTCCAGCGAGTGCGCGGTCACGACGTGCGGGACGCCGTGCAGGAGCTTGCCGAGGTGGCCGGCGAGGTTGGCGTACCAGGTGTGGGAGTGCACGAGGTCGCGGCCGGCGAGCGCGGCGGCCATGGACAGGTCCACGGACAGCGTGCGCAGCGCGTCGTTGGCGGCGTCGAGGGCGCCCCAGGCGCGGTGGCGCACGGCGTCGGCGGCGCCCGCGCTCCCCGTGGCGGCCCCCGGGGCACCGGAGCCCCCGGAGCCCCCGGAGCCCCAGCAGTGGACGTCGAGGTCGGTCAGCGCGCGCAGTTCCCGGGCGAGGAACTCGACGTGCACGCCGGCGCCGCCGTAGACGTCCGGCGGGTACTCACGGGTGAGCAGTCCCACTTTCACGAGCGGAGCCCCCCGTCGTCGGCCGGCCCCCTCATGGTCACCCGGCGGGCGCCCCGTGGGAAGACCGCTGCGGCGGCCGGTCGAAACAGCAGTCGCCGCACAGGCCGCCGTCCGGGCAGCGGTAGTACAGGCAGCAGCTGCGGCGCCGGAAGGAGGTGCCGGTCAGGGTGCCGGTGCCGCGCAACTCCGGGAGCGCGAACAGCTCTTGGGCGAGCGCGAGGGCGCGCCGGCCCACCTCGGGCCGGGACGTGCGCTCCGCCCAGGCGGCCAGCTCGCGCGCCGCGCCCGCGAGGGCCGAGCCCGCGTTGCCGCGCAGCAGCGCGGGGGATGTCCGGTAACGGGCGCGCAGGGCTTCGGCGAGGGGCACGAGGTGGCCGTGGTGCACGACGTCGAGGAGGCGCGCGGCGTCGGCCGGGAACGAGCGGTCGCCGCTCAGCCACAGGTCGTCCGGCGACGTGCCGTCGGGGTCCCAGCGCAGCAGCCGGGCGTCCAGGTCGGGGACGCGGCCGAACAGCGCGGCCGGACCGAGCGCGAGCGACCAGAGCCGGGCGGCCAGGCCGAGGTGCGCGATGGAGGCGGCGACGCGGGGCTCGGGAGCGGCGAGCCGGGCGGCGACCTTGCGCACGCGCAGGGCCAGCGGATCGTCCTCCGTTCCCGCGCTGCCGACGTCGTACACCCGTGGGACCATGGGGAGCGCGCCTCGGGGTGGCTCCCCCGTCCGCAGGGCGAAGAAGCCCCCGACGGATCCGACCACGTCCCAGGCTGTCCCGGAGCTGTGAGCTGTCACGGCAGCAGTACACCAGAACCCCCTGACTTCACGGGTAACCAGACCTGGGGAGGACATATGGGAGGTCGTACTCCATCGGCAGTAGGACGGATTGACTGCTCAGGGACGACGACGCGGCGCGCTGCGCGCGCCATGGTGGACACCATGGAAGCCGACCGCACGCCGCACCGGGAGCCCGCGTACCGCGCGCACCGGAACGACCGGCGACGCCGCCCGCAGCGGAGCACCCCATGAGTGCCCTCGCGCTGTCCGTCCTGCTCTCCCTCGTCTCGGCCGTGGCGTACGCGGGCGGGGCGATCCTCCAGGAGCGGGTGGCGGCGACGGGTACGGGCCGGCAGTACGCGCCGCTGCGCCGTGGCGTCTGGTGGGTCGCGGTCCTCCTGAACGGCCTCGGCGGGCTGCTGCACGTGGTGGCGCTCGCCTACGGCCCGCTGAGCCTGGTGCAGCCCCTGGGCGCCCTCACCATCGTGTTCGCGCTGCCCATGGCGGCGCTGTTCGTGCGCCGCAGGGCCGGTGCGACCGCCTGGCGCGGCGCCCTCATGGCGACCGTGGGGCTCGCGGGCCTGCTCTCGCTGACCCGGGCCGGCGGCTCCCGGTCCCTGGCCGACGCCGAGCGCGTCCTCCTCGCGGTCGGCACGGGCGGCGCGGTGGTCGTCCTGATGCTGCTCGCGCACGCCGCGCACCGGCACCCGGCGGTGCGCAGCGTGCTCCTCGCCACGGCGGGGGGCATCGCCTTCGGCATCTCCTCGGTGTTCACCAAGACCGTCGCGGTGGACTGGGACGCGCACGAGCCGCTCGCGCGCCAGGTGCCGAGCCTCGCGGTGATCGCGGTGCTCGCGGTCGGCGGCCTCCTGCTCTCGCAGGCCTCCTACCGGGGCGCGGGCCTCGCCGCGCCGCTGTCCACGGTGACGGTCGTGAACCCGGTGATAGCGGCCGCCGTCGGCCTCACCCTGTTCGAGGAGTCCTTCCGCTACGGCGCCACCGGCACGGCCGTGGCCCTGGCGTGCGGCGTGGTCGCGGCGGGCGGCCTGATCCTGCTGACGACCGAGCGCCTCGGCGCGGAGGCGGCGCGGCCGGAGCCCGCCACCGAGGCGCCCCCCGGCGCGGGCACACCCACCGCGCCGGTGCCGCGCCCCTCGGCCGAGCAGGCGGCCCCGGCGGACGGACGCGCCGAGCAGCGCGGACCCGGCCACGACGAGCGCCGCGCGGCCGACGCCTGCCTGCGCACCCGGCCGGGCACGCCGCCGGCGCCCGAGCAGCGGCTGCTGCGTGAGTCGCTCGCCGGGGTGCCGCCGCAGCCCGCGGTGAAGACGTTCCCGCGCGCGGACGCCGGGGCGGCGCGGGCGTAGCACCGGGCGCCGTGGGGTACCGGGCGGCGTGCGGCACCGCGTAGCACCGTGAGCGGGGGCCGCACGCGCGCCTGGCTCTCCTGGTCCCTGGATGCGGACTGATCCCTGGATGCGGACTGACCCCTGGGTGCAGACTGATCCCTAGATGCGGACGCCGCGTGCCCGCAGGTACGCCAGCGGGTCGATGTCCGAGCCGAAGCCCGGACCCGTGCGGATCTCGAAGTGCAGGTGCGGCCCCGAGCTGTTGCCGGTCGAGCCGGAGCGGCCGATGCGCTGCCCGGGGACGACCCGCTGCCCGGCCTTCACGGTGAGCGCCGACAGGTGGCCGTACTGCGAGTAGCGGCCGTCGCCGTGCCGGATCACGACCTGGTAGCCGTACGAGCCGCCCCAGCCGGACTCCACGACCGTGCCGGCCGCGACGGCCTGCACGGACGTGCCGGTCGGCACGGGGAAGTCGACGCCGGTGTGGTAGCCCTTCGACCACGAGCCGCCGGACGCGCGGTACGGCGTGCCGATGGACGCGGCCACGGGCACGGTCGCCCCGGACTGCGTGGCGGCCCTGGCCTTCTGGCGGCCCGCCGGCGCGGTGTCGCGCTTGGGCGCGGGCCGGGTCTCCTTGCGCGGGGCGTCCCTCTTGACGTCCCTGACGTCCTTCTTGGCTTCCTTCTGGGCGGGCGGGTGCGCGCGCTGCTTCTCCTGCTGGCGCACTTGCCGCTTCTCGGTCCGCTCGCCGCCGGGGCGCTCCGCGGGCCTTCGGCGCTCGGGCGGCCGCGCGGGCTGCTTCAGCTTGCCGTCGGCGCCGCGCAGCGACAGCCGCTGGCCGGGGGTGATGAGGTTCGGGTCGTCGCCGATGGTGCGGCGGTTGCTCTCGTAGAGCCGCGGCCAGCCGCCGGTGACGCGGCGCTCGTCGGCGATGCCGGAGAGGGTGTCGCCGCGTACGACCGTGTACATGCGGGCGGTGCCCGCGGTGGACTGCGGCGTCACCTCGGGCTTGACGTCCTTGACCGTACGCCGCGGGGCCTCGGGCGCCGTGCGTCCGCCGTCGGTCCTGGCGTCGTTGGCCGTGCCCGCGCGCTTCTGGGGCGCGGTGGCGGGCTTGAGGTCCGGGGCGTCGCCGCCCCGGGTGAGGCCCGCCCGCGCCGAGCACACGGGCCAGGCGCCGGGGCCCTGCCCGTCGAGGACCTTCTCGGCCACGGCGATCTGCTGGGCCTTGGTGGCGAGGTCGGCGCGCGCGGCGTAGGCCGTGCCGCCGTAGGCCTCCCAGGTGGACTGGGTGAACTGGAGGCCGCCGTAGAAGCCGTTGCCGGTGTTGATGCTCCAGTTGTTCGTGGACTCGCAGGCGGCGACCTTGTTCCAGGTCTCCACGTCCGCCGCGTGGCCCGTGCCCGCCGTCACCAGCGGCAGGGCGATACCCGCGCCGCCCGCGGTGACGGTGAGCGAGGCACGGTTGATCCGGCTCGGCTGGTACCGGCGGTGCCGGCCTCGTAAGGCCATGAAAGCCCCCTCAGACACGCGAATGTTCGCGAAGGTCACACGTCAGCCACGGACAAGCCCGCAAGCTAGCCGCTCCGCCATGGCCGTGACAAGAGCGGGCGGCGGAAAGGCCGGTGAACCGGTCAGTTCCTCAAATGCCCCGGAAGCCACCGCAGTTGTACATCCTGTTGGAATACGCCACCGCCTTCGTGGTCGTTGAAGCGGTACACCTCCATCGACCTTTCGCGCCCCGCGTAGGAATTGAACGCGGCGAAGACCGTGGACGGCGGGCACGTCTCGTCCTCGAGCGCCGCGGAGAACAGCGCGGGCGCCCGGCCGCGCGCCGCGAAGTGCACGCCGTCGAAATACGAGAGCGTCCGGAACACCCGCTCCTCCTGACCGCGCCGCGCCCGCAGATAGAGCGCTATTTCCTGGTACGGGGGGCGTGACGAGAGGGTCGCCGCGCGCGGGAAGTCGCACAGGAACGGCACGTTGGAGCAGATCGCGGCGAGGTCGGGCACGAGTCCGGCGACGGCGAGGGTGATGCCGCCGCCCTGGCTGTCGCCGACGGCGGCCACGCGCGCGGCGTCCACCAGGGGGTGGCTGCGGACCGCCTCGACGGCGCGCACGGCGTCGGTGAAGACGCGGCGGTAGAAGTAGCCGTGCGGGTCCTCGATCCCGCGCGTCACGAAGCCGGGGTACGCGGGCCCGCTCGCGCCCGGGTCCGGGGTGTCCCCGACCGAGCCGCCGCTGCCCTGGCCGCGCGTGTCCATGATGAAGTACGCGAACCCGGCCGCCGCCCACACCAGCCGCTCGTGCGGCAGCCCGCGCCCGCCGCCGTACCCGATGTACTCGACCACGGCGGGCAGCGGTTCGTCGGTCCCGGCCGGGAGCAGCAGCCAGCCCTTGACGGGGTGCCCCCCGAAACCCGCGAATGTCACGTCGAAAGCGTCAATCATCGCCAAAGGCACGTCGACGCGCTCGAACCGGGCATCGATGTCGTACGCACGCGCCGCCGAAAGGGTCTTCTCCCAGAAGGCGTCGAAATCCTCGGGTTCCGGCAATTCCGGGCGGTAGCGGCGCAGTTCCTCGAGCGGCAGGTCGAAATGGGGCACGGGTGACTCCTCCTCGGTACGTGGATTCCGAGATCACGGTACGCCGCGGTGCCCCACCGGCGACCGGACGCGTCGCTACCGCACCCGCGTGACCTGCGGTACCTACGGCGTACCTACGGCGTGGGCGGTACGCAGTGGGGTGAGACGCGTACGAGGGCGTGAGGCGCACGGCGGTGCGGCGCACGAGGCGCCCGAGGCACACGGCAGCGCGGCTTACGGCTGCGGCTGCGGCTGCGGCTGCGGCTGCGGCTGCGGCTGCGGCCGATCATGTCCGCGTAGCGCGCATGCGGGGCGGAATAGCGGGTAACGGAGCGCACGGCACGCCCGACGCGTGCGCGGCGGCGTGCCGCACCTGTGCCACACCTGAAGGAAACGGACTCCCCCACGTGAATGCCACCGATCAAGTCACCGCGCCGATCTACGACCGGCTGATAGCCGAGCACGGCGACGTGGTCGCCGACGTGGCCCGCGTCGCGGAGCAGACCCGGCGCCACGCCGCCGCGGTCCTGCACTTCGCCGGACCGGCGGCGGACGGCGAGGACACCGACGGGGAGTAGCCCCGGCCCGCCCGGCGGGGCGCTCCACCACACCGGCGGCACGCGCTACGACGCCGGCGGCACGCTGCAAAACACCGGCGGCACGCTCCCCGAGGCCGGCGGCACGCGCTAGGACACGGACGGCATGCGCCAGGACACCGGCGACGCTCTCGCGCGGCCCCGACGGGGAGGCGCACCCGGCTCAGGTCTGGTCGAGCGGGTGGGACCCCGCCCGTCCGGCCCACTCCCCCGCCACCAGCCGCGCCGCCGCGCAGTCCGGCTTGCGCGCAGCCTGTTCCTGGAAGAGGCGTACGAAGGACCGGGCGAAGTCCAGCCGCGGGTACGCCGCGACGAGGGCGTCCCGGAAGGACGGGGCGAAGGCGTCGAGGCCGGAGCCCGACACATCCGCGCTGGTTCCCACCTGCAACATCCGGCTCTCCACGTCCACGTCCGGTGCCACGTCGTCCCGCATGTGGAGCACGATCAGCTCGGCCGCCCGGTCGCGTCGCCGGGTCGGCCAGCCGAGGCCGGCGGTGAACACCCGGGCCAGGTGCCCGCCCGCCTCCTCGAACGGCAGCGTGTGGCTGTCGAAGGGCGCGACGAGAGCGAGGTCGTGCAGCAGCGCGGAGACGAAGAACAACTCGCGGTCGAAGTCCAGGCCCCGCTCCTCGGCCCAGACGGCGCCGAAGTAGTACGACCGCACCGAGTGGTGGTACAGCGCCGGGTCGGCGTACTCCTCGCACACCAGCCGCGCGGCCTCCGCCGCTTGCCCGCCCGGTGGGCGCACCCCTGCGACCTCGCCCAGCATTCCCTGTCTCCCTCCGCCGGACATCCTGAACCGTGCACGGCAGCACGGCCCGCTCCCGCGATCCGGTACCCCCCGGACCGCCATGGGCGGCGTACCAGCGGGGCGGCGGCCCGTGCGGACCCCTCGTACGGAGTGCGGGTGGTTGGAGTCTCCCTGGCGGACATGATCAGCGGCAGCGGCAAGGGTGCCAGCCCCCTGCGAATTCCTGCCAGCTTCGGGAGAGGGGACGCGGGGCGGGGGGCCGCTCCGGAGCCAGGACGCGGACCCGGCGAGGCGCGACCCGGAGGAGCGCGGGGCGGCGAGTGGCGGCCCCGCCGCCCCGCGTTCGGTCAGCTCATGGGCTCCGGTGTCGGGTCCGGGTCCGGCACGGGGTCCGGCCCCGGCGGCTTGGGCACCGGGGACGGCGGGGGCTCCGGTACGGGCCCGGGGGCCGGCGCGGGCCGCGGTGGCTGCCCCGGGTCGGGCGGCGGAGCGGGCGCCGGGTCCGGGAGGGGGCCCGGGGTCGGCCCGGGCGGGACGGGGTCGGGGAACGGGTTCGTCATGCTTCCTCCCATGGTGCGGAGGTGAGGGCCCAGTGCCTGCGCCTGGGCCCGTCGGCCGTATCCACTCTCTCCCGCCTCGCGTGCCCACGCCCGCGCAGTCCAGTCCTGCGCGCCGGGGCGGGGCCGTGGAACTGGGCCCGGCGACAGGCGGCAGCGGTGGGGTCAGCCCTCCGTGCGCCGGAGCCGCACCACCGGAATGTCTCGCTCCGTCTTCTCCTGGTACTCCGCGTACGGGGCGAAGATCTCCACCAGGCGCGGCCAGACGCGCGCCTTGTCCTCGGGCGGCAGGGTGTCGGCCCGGGCGGTGAAGCGCTCGGTGCCCACGCGCAGCCGGACGTCGGGCTCGTCCCGCAGGTTGCGGTACCACAGGGGGTGCTCGGCGGCGCCGCCGTTGGAGGCCACCACCAGGTAGTCGTCGCCGTCCCGGCCGTAGATGAGGACGGTGCGGCGCCACAGGCCGCTGCGGCGGCCGCGGTAGTCGAGGAGCAGGCAGGGCGCGCCCTGGACGGTCGTCCCCCTGGTGCCGCCCGACTCCTCGTAGAGGCGGGCCTGTTCGGCCACCCAGCCGGTGGGACTGATCACCACGTCGTTGTGTGAAGTCATGGCCAAACCCTAGGCCGGACAGGTGGCCGCCGCCTACGCCGTACCGGGATCCGGGCGCGGGAATCCGCACACCGCGGCGGCGGCGCGCAGCCCCGGACGGGGGCTGGAGAGCACCGGGACGGGCACGTCGGCGCGGGTCGCGGCGTCCGCCATGGAGGCCTGGGCGAGCACGACGACGTCGGCCCCGTCCGTCCCCACCCGCTCGACGGCGGCGGCGACGAGGCGCAGGTACCCGTCCCGGTCACCGGCGGCGAACCGCTCCCAGGCGTCCTCGACCAGGACGGCGCGTACGTCGACGCGCCGCCCGGCGCGGCCGGCCTCCTCCTCGACGAGGGCGACGGTCGGCCCCAGGGTGCTGGCGACCGAGGCGACGACCGCCACCGCGGGGCCCACCGCGACGGCGGCGGCCGCCATGGGCCGGTCGACCCGCAGCACGGGCACGCCGACGCCGGCGGCCAGGGGCTCGGCCACGCCGCCGAGCGTCGAGCAGGTGCACAGCACGGCGTCCGCCCCCTCGGCCACGGCATGCTCCAGGACGGCCCGCACGGCGCCCACGACGGCGTCGGGCCCCTCGCGGCGGGCCCGGTCCAGCAGGCCTTCGTCGACGTGGTGCCGCAGGGCGAGCCCCGGGTGGTGGGCGTCGCGCAGCGCGTCGAAGACCGGGACGTGGACGGGCGAGGTGTGCAGCAGCGCCAGCACGGGCGGCCCCGGCGTCCTCAGGCCCGCACCACGGCCTGCGGGGAGCGCGCCATGTCACCGGCACCGGGCACCGGCGCACCGGCGTCGGCCCCGAGGGCCACCACCCGATTGTCCGCGTCGACGTGCACGACCCGCGGCCGCAGCGCCCGCGCCTCGGCGTCGTCGACCTGCGCGTAACTGATGATGATCACCTTGTCCCCGGGGTGCACGAGATGGGCCGCCGCCCCATTGATCCCGATGACACCACTACCGCGCTCACCCTCGATGGTGTACGTCTCAAGACGCGCCCCGTTGGTGACGTCGACGATGTGCACGAGCTCACCGGGCAGCAGATCGGCGGCGTCGAGCAGATCCGCATCGATGGTGACGGACCCGACATAGTGCAGGTCGGCCTGGGTCACGGTGGCTCGGTGGATCTTGGACTTGAACATGGTGCGCAGCATCGGGAAACTCCCACTCCTCGGCTCCCTGCCCGCGTTTTTGCAGGTCAAGGGCTGTTTCACACCTTACAACGAGTCGTATGTCCGGACGGATCCCAGAAGGGGCGCGACTGCTCCCCCCGGACACCGCCGTGACGACGGCACCAGCCTACGCAGCACCCCCGTGGAGGCGTCCGTGACAACCGTCACCTGGGCGGCCTGGACGACGGTCAAGTGCGGAGCGAACGGGCAGGGCCATGAGCACCGTCCTGCGGTCCTACGGCGACCTCCCGGCCTCCCCGCTGGCACCTAGACGGAGCCGCTTCAGCAGTCGCCGGGGCGGCTGCTGAAGCGGTCCGTACGGGCGCTGACGCGGGTCAGAACACGACGCCCGCCCAGAGCGGGTCGTGGTCGGAGTGGGTCGCGTGGGTGGCGTCGGCCCAGTCGACGTGCGTCGACGGCGGCACGAGCAGGTAGTCGAGCTTCCCCGCGCCGTGGGTGGACTCCCCCGAACGGCACCAGATCCACGTCGGGGGCAACGACGGGATCAGGTAGCCGACCTTGATCTCGTTGCCGCACGGGCTGTCGACTTCCTTGAACTCACCGCGTGCGCCGCGCTGGTAGCCGGGGTCGTAGAAGTTGTCGAGCGCCCCGGAGAGCGGGTCGTCGTTGAGGTCCCCGCCGAGGAACTTGGTGTACCCGGCGTAGGTGGTGGCCAGGATCTGCCGCGCCACGGACGCCTCGTGGCGGCGGGCGTTCAGCGACTTGCTGTCGTCACCCACGGTCAGGTGGGTGCTGCAGGCGACGACCTTGCGGCTCTCGGCGCGTACGCAGACCATCTCGCGCTGCTCGTAGCCCGCCGGGGACTGGAGCGCGTGCGCCACCTTGGTGGCCGCGTCGAAGCCGAAGTCCTTGCGGAACAGCAGCGCGTTGCCGAACTCGGCAGTGTGCGGGGGCCAGCACGTGGCCGTCCTGCCGTCCCCGAGCGTCACGGGGTCGAACACGATGTCGTACGCGGGTGCCAGCCGCTCCACCAGCCGGTCGTTCCAGTCACGGCACGCCTCCTGCAGGGCCACGAACACCGGTTGGCGGTCCTGGACGCTGCGCACCAGGGCGTCAGGGGCCTCGTTGCCCTTGGGGCCGTGCTCCTTGTGGCCGCCTGCCATGTTGAACTGACCGATGGTGTAGTCGGCTCGGACGCGCGGTTCCGCTTCGCCGGCGGACGCCGGGGGCCCCAGGGCGGCACCGGTGCCGAGCAGGATGCCGCTCAGGACGAGCACGGCCTTCTTCCGTATCCGCCTCATGAACTGGGATCTCTTCACTCTTCCCTTCCCTCCTCTACGACGTCGGGGTCCAGGGTCCTGGGGAGCGGGCGAGGTCGTGGCCGGACGGGGCTCAGGGGTGGAACCGTCCGCAGGCCCCGGCGCCGGGCCGATCGACCGCCAGGTTCGCCCGCTGGCCCGTTCCTACCGCTCGCGGGGTTGTTCAGCAGGCCGGTCCGCGGCTTGGGACAAAACCGGGGCGTGGGTGACGGGTGGATGACCGGGCCGCACCGGCCGCCCGGCCCCTGGCCGCCCTCCGGTCCGGGTCACACCGCCTGCGGGTCCGCCGAGATGCGCAGGGCCTCCACCAGTTCCCGGTACAGCGCGTCGGTGGCGAGCAGTTCGTCGTGGCTGCCCTGTGCGCGCACCCGGCCTCCGTCCAGCACCACGATGGTGTCCGCGTCGATCACGGTGGAGAGCCGGTGGGCGATCGTGACGACGGCGCCGGTCCGTGCGCGGGCGCGGACGCACCTCTGGACCGCCGCCTCGGTCAACCCGTCGAGCTGGGCCGTCGCCTCGTCGAGGAGGAGCACGTCCGGGGCGCGCAGCAGTGCCCTGGCCAGCGCGATGCGCTGCCGCTCACCGCCCGAGACGGCCGTGCCGGACAGGGGCGTGCCGAGCCCCTCCTCCAGCGCGTCGACCTTCTCCCACAGCCGTACGTCCGCCAGTACCCGGCGCAGTTCCGCGTCGGTCGCGTCGGGGTGGGACAGCAGCAGATTGTCCCGGATCGTCCCGGGCACGATCGGGGTGTCCTGCTCGACGTACGCCAGGCGGGACCGGATCTCGTCATGGGTGTGGTCGCGGTAGGGCCGGCCGTCCAGGAGCAGCTCGCCCCCGGTCGGCTCCAGGAAGCGCAGCACCAGGGAGAACAGCGTGGTCTTGCCCGCTCCTGACGGTCCGACGACGGCGGTGTGCCCGCGCCGCGGTATCGCCAGGTCGATGCCGCGCACCGCCGGTGCGGCGTCGGGGCCGTAGGCCGCGGTGACGCCCCGCAGCTCCAGTACGGGGGTGTCCGGCCGGGCGTTGGCGCGTGCGGGGGACTGCCGCGGGGCCGGTGCCTCCGCCCCCTCCGTCCGCAGGTCCTCCGTCTCCCGGATCCGTTCCGCCGCGGCGATGCCCGACTGGAGCGCGGTGACGTTCCGGCCGAGTTCGCTGATCGGCTCCATCAGCCCGAACGCGTACAGCAGGAAGGCGATGAGGCTGGAGACCTCCAGCGCCCCCTCGGAGACCCGCCAGGCGCCCACGCCCAGGACCATGATGATCGCGAGCTCGATGCCGGACCCCGCGGCCGTCCAGGCCAGGGCCTCGCGGCGGACCGCGCGGATGCCGTGCTCGGCGGAGGCGCGCGCGTCGGCGGCGATGCGCTCGGCCGTGCGGTCCTCGGCCCGGCCCGCCTTCACGGTCCGGAGGGCGCGGAGCGCGCCCTCCAAGTTGCCGCCGAGCCGTCCCAGGTGGTCCTGGGCCTGCCGCTGGGCGGTCGCGATGCCCGGCATCAGGACGGCGAACAGGACGCCGACCACCGCCACCGCACCGACGACCGTACCCAGCAGAACCAGGTCGAGGACGCCCATGAGGACCAGGGTGCCGAGGAGCATGACCGCGGCGTTGACCAGCTCGACCGGGGCGCCGGTGGCGGCCTGGTGGAGCAGGACCGTGTCGGAGGTGACGCGGGTGACCAGCTCGCCGGGGGTCCTGCGGGCGACCGCGGGCACGGGGGCCCGCAGGAAGCGCCGCACCATCGTCTCGCGGGCCCGCAGCACCACGCGCTCCCCCAGGGTGCCGACCAGCGTCCACTGCCAGTACCCCACGGCGCTGCCGACGACCAGCAGGAACAACAGGGCCAGCATCGGTTCCCGCAGCGAGGCGGAGCCTCCGAGCGCGTCGAGCACCTCCTTGGTGACCATCGGCGTCGCCAGCCCCATCGCCGACGTCACGAGGGCGAGGAGGAGGGCCAGGGCCAGGGACCGCCCGTGCGGACGGGCGAACGACCAGAGGATCCGCAGCCGCGGGAGGGAGACCGGTCCTCGGGGGTCCGCCGGTTCCTGGGACTTCTGGGGCGCCTGAGAAACCGCACCTTCGGAAACACTCATGCCTCAGAGTGGAACATCGATGTTCCACATGGGTCAAGTAATTTCCGTCATGGGGCAGCGCTATCGTGGGGCGCATGAGCGAGGAGCGGAGATCGGCGCCGGAGAGCGGAACCCGGGCGCGCACGCGGCGCGCCATCATCGACGCCGCCGTCGCCCTGGTGGCCGCCGACCCGACCGCGTCGCTCGGCGATGTCGCGGCGGCGGCCGGGGTGGGGCGGACGACCGTGCACCGCTACTTCCCCGAGCGTTCCGACCTGCTGGCGGCCATCGGCCACGACGTCCTGGAGAAGGTCGCCGCCGCGACCGAGCGCGCCCGGCTCGACGACGGCCCGGCCGCGAAGGCGCTGGAGCGGCTCTGCCAGGAGTACTTCGAGCTCGGTGACGGGCTCACGCTGATGTTCGAGTCGCCGCAGTTGGCGACCTGGTCGGGCTGGGACGAGGAGACCGCCGCCGACCAGCACTTCCTGCGCACGGTCCGGCGCGGCCACAAGGACGGCAGCATCGACACCGCGCTGGACGAGGAGTGGGTCCGCAACCTGGTGTGGGCACTGCTGTACTCGGCCTGGGAGCACACCCGCACCACCGCGGCGTCCAAGCACACCGCGATGACGCTGTGCCTGCACACCCTGCGCAAGGCGATCGCCCCTTGACCGCGGCGGCTCCGGTCGGTCGGCTCTGCGGGGTGCCCGGGGGCCGGGGGCTGGGGGCGAGCCGCAAGCGCTACAGCCGTCCTACCTACGACGGTCGTGGCTGTGACCGTCGTGGCTACGACCGTTCTCGATACGGCTGTTCGCGCACAGGCCGCTTCCGCTTGCGCTCGGCCGCCCGGCGTCGGTCCAGGCCGACCACCACCGGGCCGGCCGTGACACCGTGCAGGAGGACCGACACCAGCACGGTGAAGGTCACCGCCGCCCACAGCTCCCTCTCCGGCACCGGGAAGTCCTGCTGGCCGAGCGCGTAGGCGAGGTAGTACAGCGAGCCGATGCCGCGGATGCCGTAGACCGCGATCACCCGGCGCTCCCGGCGCTCGACGCCGCCTACCAGCAGCCCGGCCCACCCGCACAGCGGCCGGACGACCAGGAGCAGAAGGAGCCCGGTGAGGGCGCCCCGCCAGGTCAGCGGGGCGAGGCCGCCCAGTGCGACGAAGGCGCCCAGCAGGAACAGCAGCACGGCGGTGAGCAGGCGCTCGATCTGCTCGACGAAGTCGTGCAGCACCTTGTGGAAGCCGTGGGCGCGCTCGGCCGCGCGCACGGCGCACGCGGTGGTGAACACGGCCAGGAAGCCGTAGCCGCCCGCGAGTTCGGTCAGCCCGTACGCCAGGAAGGTCGCGGCCAGCGCGACGAAGCCCTCCCGGTACTCGGACAGCCGCAGCACCCGGGAGCTGGTACGGAAGAACAGCCAGCCAAGGAGTCGGCCGATCAGCAGTCCGCTCAGGACACCGACGGCGCACTTGTACGCGACGTCCTGCACCAGCCAGGTGCCGAACCAGTCGGCCGACCAGCCGCTGCCCGCGGTGGCGGCCAAGGCGACGGCCGCGTAGGTCAGGGGGAAGGCGAGGCCGTCGTTGAGGCCGGCCTCGCTGGTGAGGGCGAAGCGCACCTCGTCCTCGTCGTGCTTGTCCTCCGTGGGCTCCCCGACCCGCATCTCCGAGGCCAGTACGGGATCGGTCGGGGCGAGGACCGCCGCCAGCAGCAGGGCGGCGGCCGGCGGCCAGCCCAGCCACCACGCGACCAGCGCGGTGCCGAGGACGGTCAGCAGCATCGTGATGCCGAGCAGCCGCCAGGTCGAGGCCCACAGCCGCCGGCCGACGGGCCGGTTGAGCGCGAGCCCGGCACCCATCAGCGCGATGATGATGCAGACCTCGGTGACGTGCTCCGTCACGAGCCGGTTCTGCACCGGGTCGATCTCCGGCAGCGGTAGCGGGAGGAGGTACACGCCGATGCCGCCGGCCAGGAACACGACCGGCAGCGACAGCGGCCGTCCCGCGACCACCCGGGGCAGCACCGCCGCGAGCAGCGCTCCTACGCCCAGCCACACGAACACCACGTCGGCGATCGTCACTGCGTTGTGCCTGTCCTTTCCCTGTCGCCCGGGTGCCGTGTCCGTGCCTCGGTGGGCGGCGCGGTGCCGAGGAAGCGTGCTGCCGAGGAGCGCGCTTGCGAGAAGCGTGCTGCCGAGTAGCGTGCTGCCGGAAGTGTGCTGAAGAAACGCCCCCGCCGGTCAGCGGGGGCGTTCGCGACGGTGTCTCAGGGTGTGGTGCGCCGGGCCGCGCTCGCGGCCGGGATCCGCCTCACGCGTGGGCGTGCCCGCGCCGGTGACCCCGGCCGGTGAGCACGCGGTACAGCGCGAGCAGGATGACCGAGCCGACGATGGCCGCGACCCAGGTCGAGAGCTCGAAGAAGCCGTCGATCGAGTCGACTCCGAAGATCACCTTACCGAGGAACCCACCGAGCAGGCCTCCGGCGACACCGATGAGCATGGTGATGACGATTCCGCCCGGGTCCTTGCCCGGCATGAGCGCTTTGGCGACAGCGCCCGCGAGCAGCCCGACGACGATCCACCCGATGATGCCCATAGCAGTGTTCTCCCTTGCGTCCGGTTCACCGAACGTGTGTCCCGCGAACACCACGTCAAACGGCGGACACCGGCGCGCGGTCGATGTCCTCGACCACGGTGGTCATCGCGTCCTGTGGGACGTCGGCGGGGCGGGGATGCCGTTTCGTACGCGTATCACCGGTCGTGGTCGCGGAAGAACGGCGTGCGCCGCGGCCGCCGTTCAGGCGGGGCGAGGCGACGGCGGCGTGCCGTGTCAGCGGCCGGACAGCAGCGCTCGGGTTTCGCGGGCGACCTGCTGGGCCTCCCCCGTCGGCACGACGAGGACCGGGACCCGCGCCCCTGGCTCGCTGACGATCTCGGGCCGTTCGGCGACGAGTGGCCGCAGGCCGCCCGCGAGGCCGAGTACGGACAGCCGGGCGCACACCTCCTCGCGCACTTCCGGCTGGTCCTCGCCGATCTCGCCGGTGAGGACCAGGGCGTCGAGCCGCTCCAGGGACGCGGCCATCCCGGCGATGCCGCGGCGGCAGTGGTGGGTGAAGACGTCCAGGGCGAGCGCGGCGCGTTCGTCCCCCGCCGCTCGGCCGCGGACGAGGTCACGCGTGTCGTCCGAGGTGCCGGAGAGGGCGAGCAGCCCGGACTCACGGTTCAGCGCGGCGTCGATGTCGTGCGCGGACAGCTGGTGCCGGGTCTGCAGCCAGGTCAGGGCGCCGGGGTCGACGCTGCCGCTGCGGTGGCTCATCACCAGCCCCTCCAGCGGTGTGAACCCCATCGTCGTGTCGACGCTGCGCCCGTCACGCACGGCGCAGGCGGAGCAGCCGCCGCCGAGGTGGGCGATCACCAGGTGGAGCTGTTCGGGCCGGCGGCCGAGGAGTTCGGCGGCTCGCCCCAGCGCCCAGGCGTAGGAGAGCCCGTGGAAGCCGTAGCGACGCAGCCCGTGGTCCTCGCGCCACCTGGCGGGCACCGCGTACTCGCGTGCGGCGGCGGGCAGGCCGGTGTGGAAGACCGTGTCGAAGCAGGCGACGTGCGGGACGTCGGGCAGCAGGCACCGGGCCGCGTCCAGAACGGCGAGGGCCGGCGGGACGTGCAGCGGCGCGAGGTCGGCCACCAGGTCCAGGCGGGCGCGGACCTCGTCGTCGACGAGGGTGTGGCCGCGCAGTTCCGGCCCGCCGTGGACGATGCGGTGCCCCACGGCCGCCGGAGCGGGTGCTTCGTCCAGCAGGTGCCGCAGCGCGTCCGGAGCGTCCTCGCCGGGCGGAGCACCGCTGCGGTGCTCGGCGAGGATCTCCCCGTCGGCACCGAACACGGTCAGACGCAGGCTCGACGACCCCGCGTCGGCCACCAGGACCGGGCTGTTGCTCCGTGCGACCATGCTGGTCCTCTCCTGTAGGGCAGTTGTGGGGCAGGGTCACATGCCTGTGGATCAGGCACATGGGAGGGGAGAAATACCGGCCCGGCACGGCGCGCGGGCCGCCGCCGCACCGAGGTACCCGGCCCGGTCCCCCGGGAAACGGGCCGGCCCGCCCGATGGGTTCGCAGGACCGGCGCCGTGGACGCCGCCGCCTCGGCCGCCGTGCGTTCGGGGTGTCCGGCGGTGTCGAGGCCGTGCCCCGCGAACGGGTGCGCGTGCGCGTACGCGGCGGACAGTCACCGCGCTGTTTGAGTGATAGTCGTCCCGGGCGCTTCAGGCGCCGACCTGCACCGCCGATGGACCGAAGTGTCACAGACGCCTCCGTGTCTGCGAACCCACCCCATCGGCAAGGAGAACCATGCTTACTGTCCACCGTCGCGTACTGACCGCCGCCGCGCCCGGAGTCCTGGCACTCGTCGCCCTGGCGGCACCGGCACACGCGTCCGCCGCTCCCGCTCCCTCCGCCGCCGCACCCCACGAGTGTGCGGCCATCGACTCCTACTCCCCCAACGCCCACGAGGAGCACACCGTCGCTCTCGTCGACGGCCGCGCCTTCGCGGGCGAGTGGGACGCCAAGCTGCACACGATCGTGTGGCAGGACCTGTCCGACAACCCGGGCTTCCCCGCCCACGCGTGTGACATCACCATCAGCGAGCAGGGCGACAAGGCGTTCGTCAAGACCGTCACACGTGACGGAGCGGTGCACGAGACCACGTGCAACACCGCCGGCAAGGACGTGAAGTGCGACAAGCCGTGGACGCAGCTCAGGCCGCCCACCGCGCACCACGGTTCGTGACCTTCTCCTGACACCGCGACGCGTTCGCCGCGCCACCGGACGGCGTCGGTCTCCCCCACCGGCGTGGCGGCGCCCGACCGCCCCCGCCGCCCTCGCCACCGGTGGCCGCGTCGCGTCGCAGCCAGTTCCGCCGCGGGCTCGGACGAGGGGTGCGGTACCGTCCGGCCACGCGCCCCTGAGCGGTCCGCCGCACGGCCCGTGGAGTGGCAGCCGTACGGTGGTCCGCCGCCGGGGCGGGAGCGGCGCCTAGGTCACTTGCCGCTGCCCGTGGCGCTGTGCGTGGCGCCACCTGCAGGGGCGGCGCCGCCCTTGGAGCCCTTGTGGCCCTTGGCGCCACTGGCGGCGCCGGCCGTGCCCCCACCGGCGGCGCCTCGACGGTTGCCGAGGTAGTCGATGACGGACCAGTTGGTGGTGTTCGCCTTGTCGGTGATCTGGCGGCTGGTCTGGGCGTTGTCCGGGTGGGCGGGGGCCGGGGAGAGTACGGCGGCGACCGGCCCGCTGATGTCGGAGCCCTGCTGGCTCCTGTTGGTGTCGGCCGTGGCGGTACCGGCGGTGGCCAGGACCAGGGCTCCGACGAGGGCCGGCACGGCGGGGTGGCGCAGGGGAGGAAGCATGGGGGTGCCCTTCACTCAGGGAATCGGACGGGGTGGATGGTGGCTGTGCGGGCGGGGCAGGGGTCTTGCTCTTCTGCTTCGGCTGGCGGGACCCGGGCGTGTGCCCGGACCCGTGCGGAGACGGTCGCGGGGGGATCGGGGCGGACCGCGCAGGTGAGGGGATCGGCGGTTCGTCCTATGAACACCCCGCACGCCGCTCAACGGCCTTACCGGCCCCAGGGGCACGCGAGCGCAAGGCTCACCGTGAGGCCGCCGCGTTGACGCCCACCCACAGGAGCGCGCGCCCGCCTCGCGTCAGCGGCGCGCCCGGCGGCGGCGACGAGCACACGATCGCGTGGTTTTCCTCCGCGGATCGGGGAGCAGCGCGCCCGGAAGCCGTTCCCTCCGCTCGGGCCCGCCCTAGCGTGGGTGCGTGACCGACGACCGAGCCGACGCGCGTACCGCCGTACCGGCCGTCCCGGCCTGGAGGGGTGCTCAGCTCGGCCGCCTCTCCGAGTTCCTGCGGTGTGTGCTCCTGCCCGCTCTCCTGGTGATCGTCACTCCGCCTCTGGTGTTGCTCCTGGTGACGCTGGTCATGGCGTTCGACGGGGCCCTCGCTCCTGTGCTGAACCCGTCCGACTGGCCCCGGTTGGCGGCGGCGCTGCCGAGGCCGTCCGCCCCCGCCGCGCTGATGCTCTGCGGGTTCGTGGTCGCCGAAGCCCTGCTGCTGCGGCTCCTGCCGGGGCGCACGGTGCGGGGGCCGGTCACCCCGGCGGGCGTGCGGCCCTCGTACCGTGCGAACGGGCCCCTGGCCCTGCTCGTGACGCACCTCGTCCACCTCCTCGCCTCGGCCGGACTGGGGTGGTTCTCGCCCGGGGTGCTGTACGACCGGTTCGGGGAGTTGCTGACCACGTCGTGCGTGCTGTGCCTGCTGCTCTGCGCCGGGCTGTACGTGAAGGGACTGCGCCGCCCGTCGGGCCCCGACCACGGCAGCACCGGTCGCCCGGTCCTGGACTTCTTCTGGGGCACTGAGCTGCACCCCGTCATCGGTGGTGTCGACCTGAAGCAGTTGTTCAACTGCCGGGTGGGCATGATGGGGTGGAGCCTGCTCCTTGTGTCGTTCGCGGCGGCCCAGCACGAGCGCAGCGGCGCGGTGTCCTCCTCGATGACCGTCGCGGTGGGCCTCCAGCTCGCCTACATCGTGAAGTTCTTCGTCTGGGAGACCGGCTACTTCGGCACGCTCGACGTCATGCACGACCGGTTCGGCTACTACCTGTGCTGGGGTGTCACGGTGTGGCTGCCCGGCGTCTACACCCTGAGCACGCTGTATCTGGTCGTCCGTCCCCGCTCTCTTCCGGTGTGGGAGACCGTGCTGCTCCTGACCGTGGGGCTGGCCGCGCTGGCCGTCAACTACGCGGCGGACGCCCAGCGCCAGCGCGTACGCGACACGCACGGCGACACCCTCGTCTGGGGCCGTCCCGCGCAGGTGCTGCACGCCTCGTACACGACGGCCGACGGCAGTACGCACTCCGCTGTGCTGCTGTACTCCGGCTGGTGGGGGCGGGCGCGGCACTTCCACTACCTGCCCGAGTTCGTGCTCGCCGTGTGCTGGGTGGCGCCCGTCGGTGCCGGGCGGGTGCTGCCGTACTTCTATCTGCTCTTCCTGGCCGTCCTGTTGCTCGACCGCTGCGGACGCGACGAGCGGCGCTGTCGGGACAAGTACGGCGAGGCCTACCTGGAGTACTGCCGGCGGGTGCCCTGGAAGATCGTCCCCCGCCTGTACTGACGGGCGGCGCCGCCCGTCGTCCGTGCCCCCTTCTGTGCCGACATGTTCGGAGGTGCTGGAAAGTGGCGGGTGTGATCCTGCTGTGCTTCGTCGGTGTACTGTTCGCCGGCTCCCGCTGGCTCCCCGGCCGGGTGGTGCGCGGAGCGGCGGCCGGTTCCGGCCCGGTCCCCGAGTACCGGCTCAACGGGTTGGCGCTCTTCGTCCTCACGGTCGGTGTCTGCGTGCTGCTGTGGTGGCGCGCTCCCCAGGTCCTCGCCTATCCGGTACGGCATCTGCGGGACCTGTTCGTCGCGGCGAACGTCTTCGCGTTCGCCCTGGCCGGGATCCTCTGTGTGCGGGGCAGGCACCGTCAGCCGGCGCGCCCGCGGCCCGGGCCGTGGGCGGCGGTGAAGGACTACTTCTTCGGTGTCGAACTGAATCCCCGGTGGGGCGGGGTCGACCTGAAGCTGTTCAGTTACCGGCCCTCCCTCATCGGGCTGCTGCTGATCAACTTCTCCGCGGCCGGCGTGCAGTACGTGGAGCACGGCTCGCTCACCCCGCGTATGGCGCTCTACCAGGTCTTCTTCTTCGTCTACCTCGCCAACTACTTCCAGTTCGAGGGCGGCATGCTGCACACCTGGGACCTCACCAGTGAGCGCTTCGGCTGGATGCTGGTGTGGGGCGACTACGTGCTGGTGCCGTTCTTCTACGGCCTCCCGGGCCTGGTGCTGGTGGACGTCCACCGGCCGCTGCCGCTCTGGCTCGGGGCCCTGTGCTGTCTCCTGTTCGTCCTGGGCTTCTGGCTCTTCCGGGGCGCCAACGACCAGAAGCACCGCTTCAAGCAGGACGCGAAGGCGACCATCTGGGGCCGTCCGGCCGAAACCGTCGGGGGCAGGCTCCTGGTCTCCGGTTTCTGGGGCATCGGCCGCAAGCTCAACTACACCGGCGAGCTGCTCGTCTACGTCAGCTGGACGCTGCTGTGCGGCGCGCACTCACCACTGCCGTACACGGTCCCGGTGTTCCTCCTCGTCCTGTTCGTCCATCGCGCACACCGCGACGACCGGCGCTGCCGCGCCAAGTACGGAGCGGTGTGGAGCCAGTACTGCGAGCGGGCCCGGTTCCGGATGTTCCCGTACGTGTACTGATCCGCCGCCACCCGCCACCCGCCACCCGGCAGCCGGGCGGCGGGCCTGGTCTGCCATGGGGTCAGCACCCCATGACGGCGACCTTGCGCACGCGTCGCCGGGGAGGGACGCCCACGTGCGAACCCGCCAGCCACAGCAGCCAGTTCGCGAGGCCCGTGACGGTGGCGACGGAGTCGAGCAGGTCCCTGCGCTCGTCGCGCACGGCGTACGCCAGGGCGCCTGCGGCGATGTGGGCGACCGAGCCGCCCAGCGCGCCGCGCCGGGTCTCCTCCAGGGCCAGCAGCCGCATCGAGCGCGCCCGTTCGTGTGCGTCGCCGCGCCACAGGGCGAACAGGGAGTGGCGCAGCGCGAGGCTGGCCCGGTCGTGTCCGGTGAGCACGCGGTGGACGGCCGCGGCCACGCGCTCGGGAACGCGGGACGCCTGCGTGCGCGCCTTGCGGTAGCCCTCCAGATCGGTGGCCGCGGCCAGGCCCTCCGCGTCCAGGACGGCGTTCGTCATCCCCTGGGCGGCCAGCGGGTGTCCGCATCCGGCCGCGTCACCGACCAGCACCACCCGCCCGCGGCCGAAGCAGGCGCGGCGGCGGAACTGGCCGACGGACCACTGGACGTCGCCGGCGCGGACCCCGCGGCGGAACGCCTCGGCCAGCTCGGCGGGCAGGTACCCGGTGAAGCGGCCCTCCAGGTACGCGCGCACCTGCCCGGCCCCGGGGCGGCTGAGGGGGACGTCGAGGCAGACGCGGACCAGAGCGGGAGCGATGCGGTAGACGAGCGCCGGCCCGGGGCCGCCGAGGAAGATGTGCCCGTACCCCTCCGTGGGCAAAGGGACATCGCGCAGGACCAGTCCGGCGGTGTGCGAGAGCGTCACAGGCGGGGCCGCGTTGCGGTACAGGGCCCTGCGTACCGCGGAGTTGCGGCCGTCCGCCCCCACGACGAGGGGCACGTGGAGCAGTTCACCGGCGACCCGGCAGGCACCGTCGGCTGTCGCGTCCGTCAGGCGCGGGCCGAACACCACCGTCACGGAACCGGTGCGGCGCGCCTGCGCCAGCAGGGCACCGGCGAAGACGTGGTGCGGCGCGGTCACCGCGCCGCCCCGGCCGTAGGGCAGCTCGATCGGGGTGTCCCCCGCTCCGGGATGGACCAGGAAGCCGCGCTTCTCGACGAAGGCGCCGGACGGCAGGCTGACGCCCAACCGGGCCAGGGCCGCGACACCGGCCGGGTGCAGCCACTCCCCCGCGACGCGGCCGCCGCGCTCGGGGCGGGGCTCCACCAGTGTCACGTGCGTGCCACGCCGGGCCAGCGCGAGCGCGGCCGCGCATCCGGCCGGACCCGCGCCCGCCACGACGGCTTCCGCGACTTCCACCTTCGACCTCCGTCACACGTTCGAGTGCATGAATCAGGAGACGACGCCCAATTACCCAGAGTTCCTACATAATGACGTGAAGTCACTCCAATGGGCTAGGGCGGCTCCGTGCCCGCCGATGGGGTACGGGGGGAGGGGCATGATCCTGGTGACAGGCGCCGGCGGCCATCTGGGCGCCAATCTCGTACGCCGGCTGCTGGCGGACGGCCACGACGTACGCGCCCTGGTGCCCGCCTGGGAGTCCGCCTCGCAGGCACTGGCGGGCCTGCCCGTCGAGCGCGCCGCGGGGGACGTACGGGACGCGGCGGCCGTGGAGCGCGCGGTCAAGGGGTGCGGGAGCGTCTTCCACTGCGCGGCCCGCGTGTCGACCTCCGCCCGGGGACACCGTGACACGTACGCCGTCAACGTACTCGGGACGCGCAATGTCCTGGACAGCGCGCTGCGTTGCGGGGTGGGCCGGGTCGTCGTCACCGGCTCGTTCAGCGCGACGGGCGGCCGGCCGGGGCGGGCGAGCACGGAGCGGGACCTGCACTACCCCTTCGAGAGCCACACGCCCTACACCCGGAGCAAGGTGCTGGTGGAGCACGAGTGCTGCAAGGCGGCGGCCCAGGGGCTGGAGGTGGTCGTCGCGGTGTCCACGGCGATCATCGGTCCGCACGACTACGTGCCGTCGCGCATGGGACGGCTGCTGCTCGACCACGCCCACGGCCGGCTGACCGCCTACCTGCCCGGCGGCTTCGAGTTCGTCTCCGTGCGGGACCTCGTGGACGGTCATCTGCTGGCCTGGCGGCACGGCCGCCCCGGTGCCAAGTACTTGTTGTCGACGGAGTTCTGCACGGTGGACCGGATGCTGGAGCTGTACGCGGAGGTCACCGGCCGTCCCAAGCCTCCGCTCCGGGTTCCGGCGCGGGCCATGTCCGTGCTGGCCCGGCTCGCCGAGGCGCCCAGGGCGCTCCTCGCTCCCGACCGGGAGGCCCGCTTCACCCCCGCGGCCGTCCGCTTCCTGCGCTCGCAGCGCCGGGCCGACTGCTCGCTGAGCCGGGACGTCCTGGGTTACCGGCCCACGTCCATCGCGAGCGCCGTCGAGCAGGCGTACCGCTGCTTCGTCGACCGCGGCCTGGTGGAGCGGAGCGCGCGCGTGCGAGGGGTCAGGGCGGCGCCGCGGCGAGCGCCCACCGTATCGGCCGGGGGCGGGTGATGGCCTTCCACGGCGCGGCGGCGCGACCGCATGTCGTCCCGGTACCGCGCCTGTCCGGTGGCGGGCTGCCGTGGTTCGGGCCCTGCTGGTCGTTCCGGCGGGACCCGGTGGCCCTGCTCCGCGCCGGGCGGGAACGGCTGGGCGACGTCTTCGGCTTCCCGCTGCTGGGGCAGCAAGTGGTGTTCGCCTGCGGGCCCGAGGCGCACGCGACGGTCTTCGGCGCTGAGGAGACGGTGCTCAGTCCGCAAGAGGCCTACCGCTTCATGACCCCGGTCTTCGGTACGGGCGTGGCCTACGACGCGCCACCGCAGGAGATGAGTGCCCAGATCGGCCACCTCCTGCCAGCACTGAGTTCGCGTCGGCTCGACGGGTACGCCCTCATCGCCGAGCAGGAGGTCCGTGCCCTCCTCGCACGCTGGGCGCCGCAGGGCGAGGTCGACCTGTTGAGCGAGTTGAACCGGATGACGGTGGCCATCGCCACGCGCTGTCTGATCGGTGATGAGTTCCAGCGTGGCATGGGGCCGCACCTTCCCGGGCTCTACCGGGACCTGGAGAGCGGGATCCGCCTGGCCGGCATCCTCAGCCCCGCGCTGCCGCTGCCTTCCTTCCGGCGCCGGGACCGTGCCCGCGCCGCCATCGCCCGGGCGATCGGCGACGTCATCACCGCGCGCCGTGCGACGTCGGCGGGTGCCTCCGACGGGTGTGAGGGGAAACCGGCCGCAGGGGTGGTGGACGTCGGTGGGGGCGACATGCTGGCCACGTTGCTGGCGGCCCGGACCCCGGACGGTTCCGCGCTTTCCGATGACCTTCTGACCGGCATCCTCATCGGCATGATCTTCGCCGGTCAGCACACCAGCGCCGTGCTCGCGACCTGGACCGGGGCGCTGCTGCTCCAGCATCCCGAGTACCTCGGCGCGCTGCTCGCCGAGCAGCGCGCGGTGACCGACGGCACTCTCCGGCTCGGCACCGAACCGCTGCGCCGGATGGAACTGCTGGAACGCTGCGTGAGGGAGGCCGAGCGGCTGCACCCGCCGCTGATCCTGCTCATGCGCAAGGCACTGCACGAAGTGGAGTTGGTGGGCCATACCGTTCCGGCAGGCGCCCTGGTGATGCTGTCACCCGCCGTGGCGCACCGTATGCCGGAGGTCTTCCGCGACCCCGACCGCTTCGATCCCGCCCGCTACGAGGCGCCACGCGAGGAGCACCGGCAGCCTCACAGCCTGATCGGCTTCGGCGGCGGCCGGCACCGCTGCGTCGGCCTCGCCTTCGCCTACCTCCAGGTCAAGGCCGTCTGGAGCGTGCTGTTGCGCGAGGTGGCCTTCGAGCCGGGGCACGCGGACCACCGCCCCGACTACTCCACCTTCGTCCCGGCTCCGGTGTCCTGCCGCGTCCGCTACCGCAAACGATCCGTCCCCGTACCGGAGCAGCCGTGAGCACCGTTCCGCACCGTCGCGCGGCGCGCCTCCCGGGCCCGGACGCGCCTCCGTCCTTCGCCCGGGCCCGCAGCAAGCGGGCCAAGGTCCGCGCCGCCGGCCTCGACCCCGACTACTGGTATCCGGTGGAGTACGACGCGGCGCTGCGCCCCGGCACCACCTTGGCCACGCGCTTCTGGGGCCACCACATCGTGGTCTACCGGGGGACGGACGGCACCTTGCACGCCCTGGAGGACCGCTGCGCCCACCGGCAGCTCAAACTCTCCGGCGGCGAGGTCGACGGCTGCCGCCTGACGTGCACGTACCACGGATGGACCTACGACGGGCAGGGCCACGTCGTCCACTACGCGCATGACCTGTTCGGCAGGGCCCGGCCCGAAGTGCGCATCCCGAGTTATCCGGTCGTCAGCCGGCACGGCCTGATCTGGATCTTCCCGGGCGACCCCGAGCTGGCCGGACAGCGCCGCATTCCGCGGATCCCCGAGTTGACGGGCGCCCGCCCCTGGGCACGCCTGGACGCCTCCTACACCTGGCACGCCCACCACTCGATGATCATCGACAACGTCAGCGACTTCACCCACGCCTATCTGCACCGCAAGTACCGGCCCTTCTGGGACGCCCGGCTCACCCGGCACGAGACGCGTGGGGACAGCGTGGAGCTGGCGTACGACACCTTCGTCGGCGGCGGGCGGTTCACCTCCCGCTTCGTGGATCGCAGCCGCGTGGACACCACCGGCATCGAGCTGGCCTTCCAATACCCCTACCAGCGCTCGGACACCGGCGGTTCGATCAAGCACTGGTGCTTCGTGCTGCCCATGGACCGGCGGACCACCCGTGCGTTCTTCCTGTTCTACTTCGACTCCCTGAAGATCCCCGGCACCCGGCGGCAGGTGCCGCGCGTGCTCATGGGCCCCCTGATGCGGCTGGCCGGCGCACTCGCCGTCAAGCCCCTGCTCAGGCAGGACGGCGTAGCGGTCGAGGCGGAACAGACGGGCTACGAGATCCACCACGCCGCGCCCGTCGTCGAACTCAACCCGGCCGTGGGCCTCTTCCAGGACCTCACCATCCGCAAGTGGGAGGAATTCCTTGACCGTGACCGGCTCCGGCCGCGCCCCTCACCCATCGCCCTCGCCGACGGGCGCGTCCCCGCCGACGCTCACCGCTGACATCCGGGCGGCACACGGCCTGGCGGTCCGGCACCTGCTGTCCCGGCAACGCGACGACGGGAGCTGGGAGGGCGAGATGGTGTGGAACACCATGATCCTCTCCCAGTACGTCATCGTGCGGGAGCTGGTGAAACGCCCCGTCCCGAAGGAGCGGCACGCGGCGATCGTCCGCCACTACGAGACGACCGTGACCGGCGAGGGCGGCTGGGGCCTGCACCCGGCCTCCGGCCCCTCGCTGTACTGCACCACACTCGCCCACGTGGCGCTGCGGCTGCTCGGCCTGCCCCCCGGGCATCCGCTGTGTGCGGGCTCCGCCGCGTGGCTGGCCGCCCAGCCGGGCGGGGCGCTGTCCGTGCCCACGTGGGGCAAGTTCTGGCTGGCCCTGCTGGGCCTGTACGACTGGCGGGCGGTCAACCCGCTGCCGCCGGAGATCTTCCTGCTGCCGCGCCGGGTCCCGTTCCACCCCGACCGCCTGTACTGCCACACCCGCACGATCTACCAGGCCATGGCCTACCTCTACGGGGCCCGGTTCGCCGTACGCCCGCGCGTCGCGCAGGCTCTGGAAGGCGAGCTGTTCCCCGGCCGCAGGCCGCGCCCCGCCGACCGGGCGCGGCTGGGCACCGACGCCCTCTACCCGCCCGCGCCTGTGCTGCGGGCCGTGTTCACCTGCCTGACCTGGTACGAACGCGCCCCGATGGCCCGGCCGCGGGCGCGGGCCCTGGACCGTTGCCTGCGCCGCGTGCGCCACGAGCAGCGGGTCACCGTGGAAGCGGGCATCTCCCCCGTCAGCTCGCTGCTGAACGTACTGGTGCTGCACGCCGCGGGCGCCGGTGCCGAGGAGGTCGACCGCGCGCTGGCAGGCCTGGAGAGCTGGTGCTGGCAGGACGAGGAGCGCGGGATCCGCTACGCGGGCGCGCGGTCGCACTCCTGGGACACGGCCTTCGCGCTGGAGGCCCTGTTCGCGTCCGGGCCCACGGATGTCGCGGGGCGGGCGGCAGCCGCTGAGCGGGCCGCTTCCTTCCTGATCGGCGCGCAGCTGAGGGGGGACGTCCCGGACCCCTGGGTCACCGCCCGCGCCTCCGCCGACGGGGGGTGGTGCTTCTCCGAAGGCGCCCACCGCTGGCCGGTGAGCGACTGCACGGCCGAAGCCGCCGCCGCGCTGCTGCACACCGCCGGCGCCACCGGAGGCACCGAGGCGCCGACCCCCCTCCCGGACCCGGAACGGCTGGCCCGCGCGCACCGCTTCCTGCTGGAGCGGCAGAACCGCGACGGAGGCTTCGGCACCTACGAGCCCCGCCGCGGGCCCCGGCTCCTCGAACGCCTCAACCCCTCGGAGATGTTCACCAACTGCGTGGTCGAGGACTCCTACATCGAGTGCACCGGCTCCGCCCTGGTCGCGCTGGTGGCGCTGCGCGACCACGTGCCGACGCCCGACCGCCGTGCCGGGGACCGCGCCGCGCACCGCGCGCGCCGCTTCCTGCTGAGCCGCCAGGCACCGGACGGGTCCTGGCCCGCCGCCTGGGGTGTCCACCGGATCTACGGCACGCTGTTCGCCGTGCGGGGCCTGCTGGCCGCCGGGCTCGCGCCCGGCCACCCAGGACTCGAGCGCGCGGCCCGGTGGCTGGAGCGTGTGCAGCGCGAGGACGGCGGCTGGGGCGAGCACCACCGCGGCTGCGTCGAGCGCCGGTATGTGCCCGACGAGACCAGCCGGCCCGTACAGACCGCCTGGGCGCTGCTGACCCTGCTCGGCCTCCGCCCGAATGCCGCCCCCGCCGTCGAGCGAGGCCTGGCGTGGCTGTGCCGCCACCAGCGGGCGGACGGAAGCTGGCGGCAGGAGGCGCCCGCGGGTGTCTTCTTCGGCTCGGCCATGCTCGACTACCGCCTCTACGCCGCCTACTTCCCCCTGTGGGCACTGGGCGTACGCCTGGCCGGGACGGAGTCCGTCACCGAGGACGACGGGGCGTGCGGCAGTGCGGCCCCGTAGGACCCGGACCCGACGGTTCGTCGCCGGGCACGGCGAGCGCGTCCCCTCTCCCCACCCCTCCCGCCTTCCCGTCCGTCCTCCCGTCCGTCCTCCCGCCTGCCCGCCCGAGGCACGCGTCGCCGGTCCTAGGGCCGCGACCGGCCCTGAGACCCGTAAGGACACTTGCCTTGCCACCGCTGGCCGCACGGCTGCCCGTCCCCGGGGCCTCGCGCGCCCGACCGGGCCGCGGGGACCTGGTGACCCTGGTCTTTCTCGCCTTCTCCTGGGTGCTCGCGTTGTCGCTGGAGCTCTACTTCGTCGTCCACCATCAAGACATCCGGCAACAGGACCACGTCTTCGCCGACCTGTTCCGCATCTACGGGGCGGGGGACCGCTCCTACTACGGGCAGGGGCACATCGCCTTCCCCTACGCCCTGGAGTCGCTCAACGTCTTCGTCACCCAGATCCTCAATGCCGCGCTGGCCTACGCCGTGCTGCGGCGGCGCCCCTGGCGGCATCCGCTGCAGCTGGCCGTCGGCTCCTACCTCACGTATTCCGTCGTCCTCTACCTGTGGCACGCGCACGCGGCCGGATACCCGGAGATGCCGGTGCGCGACGCCTGGGGCTACTTCATCTTCTACGCGCCCAACCTGCCCTGGCTGCTGGGCAACCTGTGGCTGGCGGCGACGGCGTTCCGCACCCTGAGCCGCCTCGCCGCCGGTGCGGAAGCCGTACCGGCCGGGAAGGAAGACCCGCGATGACCCGCACGCGCGTCGCGATCGTGGGCGCCGGAGTGGCGGGCCTGGGCGCGGCATGGGCCCTCAGCCGCCACCCGCAGCGCTACGACATCGAGGTGTACGAGCGGGGCCCGGCCGTCGGCGGCAACGCTCGGACCGCGGACTTCCCCCGGAAGGACGGCGGCACGACACCGGCGGACGTGGCGGTGACCGCGTTCATCCCGTCCGTCTACCCGAACTACGTCGCCCTGCTGCGGACGCTGGGCATCGACACCGTCCCCACCCGCTTCAGCTACGCCGTGCACTACGGCGACGAGGTCTACGCCCACGACACCGACAGCGCGCTGCGCCGCCGGCTCCAGCCGGACATCACCGCCTTCCGCCGACTGCTGCGCACCGTCGGACGTTTCAACGTCCTCAGCAAGCAGCCTTCGCTCACCGCGGCGCTGCTCAACCCCTTCACCTACGTCTCCATGCGGCAGGCCCTTAACTGGTGGGGCGTCTCCGAGGCGTTCCGCTACCAGGCGCTCAAGCCGCTGTTCGTGAACTTCGTCCTGGCGTCCGGCGTCTTCGACATGCCCGCCTCGATGTTCGTCCGCTACCTGGACTTCTTCGACATCGAGCACAGCTCACCCATGGTGACCTGGCGGGGCGGCACCCGCGCGATCTACGCCCGGCTCACCCGGGACTTCGCCCACCGCATCCACCTCGACCACGCGGTGCGGCAGGTGATCCGCGACGGCGACGATGTGGTCCTCGTGGACGCCCACGGCGGGCGCGAGCGCTTCGACCACGCCGTCCTGGCCTGCAACGCCAACCACGCGCTCGCCCTCCTCGCCCGTCCCACCCGCCGCGAGCGCCGCCTGCTCGGCGCCGTGCGCTACGACGCCGGACTGCACGGCACGGCCGTGGCACACACCGACGACTCCCTCCTGCCCGACGACGCGCTGCGCGTACGCGACACCAGGAGCACCTACGTCCGCCACTACGGCAGCGCCCCCGACAACTACGAGATCACCTACGTCATGCACAACCAGCAGCCCTGGGGCGACGGACCCGCCTCCCCCCGCCTGGTCACCTACAACGCCCAGCGTCCTCCGGCACCCCAGCACGTCGTCGGCCGCTACGAGTTCCAGCACGTCGTCCACGACATCCGGCACACCGTCCTGCTGCACGCCCTCCTGCCCACGCTCCAAGGCCGCCACGGCACCTGGTACTGCGGAGCCCACACCACCGTCAACAGCCAGGAGCACGCCTTCCTGTCGGGCCTCGCCGTGGCGCGCCAGCTCGGCGCCGACTACCCCTTCGCGGGCCACCGCGAAGCCACCCGCTGGTTCAACTTCTACGGCCGGATGTGCCAGGGACCCCGCTTCCGCACGGCATGACCACCCTGCCCCCGGCTGCGGCCGGACGACCACGGCCCGGATCCGTCGCGCGTCCCCTTCCCCCCTCCCCCCTCCCGCCCTTCTCCCTCTCCCCCTCCGCCCCGCCCGTGCCGCCGCCCGCGGTCCGCGGTCCGCAAACGATCTCCGCTCCGCGTCGTCGGGGCGTCCTTCGCTGAGGAGCGACTCATGCAATCTGTCACGGGTGTCCAGGCGTACGAGGCTCTGGCCCGGGATCCCGGCGAGCGCGGACGGTGTTACACCTCGCTGGTGCGCGACTACTACGGCTTCGCCACGGAGCTCTACCGCGCCGTGTGGGGCGAGTCCCACCACTTCCCGCCCTTCCGCGGCGGGGAGAGCCGCGCGGAGGCCATGGCCGCGGCCGAGCGGGCCATCGCGGACCGCGGCGGCTTCCGCTCGGGCATGGCCGTGCTGGACGTGGGCAGCGGGGTCGGCGGTCCCGCCGTCACCATCGCCGGGCACAGCGGGGCCCATGTGACGGGCCTGGAACTGGTGCGGGAGAGGCTGGAGTTCGCCAGGGCCCACGCCGCGGCTCAGGGCATGTCCCACCTCACCGACTTCCGCTCGGGCGACGCCATGCACCTGCCGTTCGACGACGCGTCCTTCGACGCCGTCTACAGCATCCAGGCCATCTGCCACACACCGGACGCCGCCCGGGTGCACGCCGAGGTGGCTCGCGTGCTGCGTCCTGGCGGCGTCTACCTGGGCAGCGACTGGTTCCAGGCCGCCGGCCTCACGCCTGGGCAGCAGGCGCGCCTGGTGGAGCCGGTGTGCCAGGGCCTCGCGCTGCCCGCCCTGCGCACCCCGCAGGACCTGCGGCGGAACCTCGCGGCGGCGGGCCTGGTGGTGGAGGACGTCCACGACCTGGGCGACGAGGGTGACCTGGAACCCAACTGGCGTGAGATGGAAGAGGTCATGGCGGCCGTCCCGCAGCAGGACAAGACCCCCGTGCTCGACTTCATGGAGCGCGCCGGCACCGCTCTGTGCCTCGCGGCCCGCAGCGGCGCGTTCGTCATGGCGTGCTGGTTGGCACGCAAGCCCTGACAACGGCCCGCGATCCATTCGCCCCGGATGGCGTGCGGTCGCCTGGGCGGCCTACCACCGCAGCAGCACCAACTCGATGGCGAAGCCCGGCCCCATGGCGGCGACGAGGCCGACGGTGCCTTGGGGCGGCGGTGCCGACATCCGCGTGCGCAGCACGTCCAGGACGGCCACGGAGGAGAGGTTGCCGTGCTCCGCGAGCGAGCGCCGGGTGAGGTCCAGGGCGGCCGGGGGCAGACCGAGTGCCTCCTCGACGGCCGTGAGGACCTTGGGCCCGCCGCCGTGGCAGATCCAGCTGCCGACGTGCCGTGGCTCCAGACCGTGCGCGCCCAGCAGGGCGCGGGCGGCCGGAGGCAGGTGCTCGGCCACGAGGGCCGGAATGTCCGGCGACAGGAGGATCCTGAAGCCGAAGGAGCCGATCTCCCACCCCAGTGCCGCTTCCGTGCCCGGGACGAGCCGGCTGTGGCTGTCGAGGAGCGCGGGCCCGTCGGCGGTGGCCCGGTGGCCTCCGACGGCCACCACGGCCGCCGCGCCGTCACCGAAGAGGCTGCCGGCGATGAGGTTCGTCATGGAGCCGTCCTGGGGGCGGAAGGTCAGCGAGCACAGTTCCACCGCCAGCAGGACGGCTGTCCGGCCGGGGTGGGCGCGCAGGTAGTCGTTGAGCCGGGCGAGGCCGGCGGCTCCCCCGGCGCATCCGTGCCCGAACAGCGGGACGCGCTGCACGTCCGGCCGCAGCCCTGCGCGGTGGGCCAGCAGCCCCTCCAGGGAAGGGACCGCCAGACCGGTGACGGTCGTACTGATCACCGCGTCGACCTCCCGCGGGAGCACTTCCGCCGCTTCCAGCGCCTCGGTCAGCGCGCGTTCGGCCAGCTCCAGTGCCGTCCGGCGCCAGGCCCGGTTCGCCTCCGTGAAGTCCGTCAGCCGGGCGAGCTCCGGCAACGGGGCGGACAGGTGACGGGTGGCCACGCCCGAGTTCTCCCGCACCTGCCGCAGCACTTGCAGGCTGGTGGGTGAGTCCATGCGGGTCGCCCGGGCCAGTGCCGAGGTGATGTCCTCCTGCGCGTACCGGTACGGGGGCAGTGCCTTCCCGATCGCCACCACGCGCGGCGCGGGGATCTCGGTGTGCGGCGGGCGGTGTGGGCTCTTGCGGCGCATCGGCTCAGTCCCCGTTCCGGCCGTGGCGCGCGCTGCGCCCTGGGATCCGCTTCCGGCGAGCGCGGGGGCGCCGGACTGCGGGCGCCCACCAGTTGGCGGGCCCGAGGGCCGCCATGACGGCGGGCACCAGCACGCCCCGCACCAGGACGGCGTCCACCAGCGCCCCCAGCGCGACACCGATGCCGACGAACTTGAGCAGCGCGACGCCGGAGAGGCCCATGGCGGCGGTGCACGTCGCCACCGCCAGCGCCGCACAGGTCAGCAGGCGGCCGGTGCGGGCGATGCCGTCCACGATCGCCCGGCGGTTGTCGCCGTGGCGCGCGTACTCCTCCCGGATGCGGCCCAGCAGGAACACCTCGTAGTCGACGGACAGTGCCAGGGTGATGAAGAGGACGAACAGCAGCATGGACACGTCCAGGGTCCCCACGGTGGTGAAACCGCCCAGCAGTTCCTTGCCCCGGCCGTCCTGGAAGACGACGACGAGTGCGCCGAGACCGGCCCCGAGGCTGGCGACGGCCACGGTGAGGGCTTTCAGGGGCGCCACGACCGACCGGGTGAAGGCGGTCAGGAGCACCAGGAGCCCCGCGGCCAGCGCGGCGACGGTCCAGGGCAGGGCCGCCCGTACCGCCGCCGCGCTGTCGACGATCTCGGCCGCGCGACCGCCCACCTCGATCGTTCCCGGCGCGGGCGTCGCCCGGACCGCCTCGACGACCGCCTCCGCCTCCCGGGTGCCGAGGCCGGCGGAGAACGCCACCAGCAGCACGGCGGGCCCCCGCCCCGCGGCCTGGGAACCGGGGGCCGCCGGCGGCGTCACCTGGTGGACGCCCGTGACGGACGCGAGGGAGGCGAGCTGGGAGCGGTAGCCGTCCAGGTTCCCGCCGGCTTCCGGTCCGCTGACGACCACGGTGACGAGCTGGTCCGGCGGCGCGGTGAACGCGGACCGCACCCGCTGCGCCGCGGCGGCCGCCTGGGCGGACGCCGGCAGCGTACGTTCGTCCACCACCCCCAGCCGGACGTGGGTGAAGGGCAGGGCCATCAGGGCCAGCAGGACGGTGACCGCCCCGCAGGAGAGGAAGGGCCGCGCGGTCACCGCCAGGGTCACGCGTCGCCAGAAGCGGCTGCCGTCCCCGGTACGCGCACGGCGCCAGCGCCTCAGGGGGTCCCACGCCTGCGCGAGGGGGCCGAGCAGCAGCAGGCACGCGGGTACCACCGTCAGGGCGGTGACCGCGGACAGCAGGGTGACGACCATGCCCGCCAGGGACAGGCCGCGCAGCAGCGGGACCGGTACGAGCAGGACGGCGGCCAGGCAGGTGGTGACGGCCAGGGCCGAGAAGACGACCGAACGGCCGCTGGACCGCCAGGCCACCGCCAGGGCCGCCTGCGGAGGCAGGCCGCGGCTCGTCTCCTCGCGCACCCGGGCCAGCAGGAACAGGCTGTAGTCGACGGCGAGGCCGATGCCGACGGCCAGGGCCGCGCTGACCGCCACGCGTGAGACGTCCACCGACCGCGCCACCAGGCCCAGGACCGGCAGCGCGCAGCCGACGGACAGGGCGGCCACGACGCCCGGCAGGAGGGCGGACACCACCGACCCGTACGCGAAAACGAGGATGGCGAAGAGGGCGGGGGCGGCCAGCAGTTCGGCCCGGCGCAGGTCGCGTTCGATGGTCCGGTCGATCTCCCGGTTGGCCCAGATCTCACCGCTGGGCTCGACGCCCACGTCCGTGGCGGCCGAGCGGGCGGCCGCCACGATGCGGGGCACCGCCTCCTTGCGGTGCCGGTCCGTTCCCGCCAGCCGGACGGCGACCAGCGCGCGGCGCCCGTCCTTGGACCACAGCCACGGCTCGCCCGCGCTCTCCGCGGACCACACCGCGCGCACGTCGCGCTCCCGCGACAGGGCCCGCACCGCCCGGCGCGCTCCGTCCTCCACCGCCTTCCGTCTGCTCCGTTCGGAGCGGGGCGACAGGGCCAGGAGGAGGTCGGGCGAGAACACACCCGCCTGTTCGGCGTGCCGGCGGGCCCGCTCCGCCTCCGTACCGGTGGCCACCGCGCCGCCGGTGCCCAGGGCGGACAAGGCGGCCGGGGCCAGGAGGACGGCACAGACAGCGGCGGCCCCGGCACACGCCACCACCCCCCAGGCGCGTCGTCTCGTCCAGCTCATGAGGCGGTCCTCCCCTCACCGGGTTGCCCGGCCTGCGTCAGGCGGCGGTGAACAGGAGGACGGCGTTCTGCCCACCGAAGGCATAGGAGCAACTGATTCCCGCGTCCTTCGGCAAGGGGCGTGGCGCGCCGGCGACGATGTTCAGCTCGGGATCCCCCTCCTGGCTGCCGAAGTTGGCCACCGGCGGCACACGGGCGTGGCGCAGGGCGAGAACGGTGTAGGCGGCCTGGATCGCCCCCGCGGCTCCGAGCGCGTGCCCGATCACGCCTTTGGAGGCTGTGACCAGGGGCATGTGGTCACCGAAGACGCGTCGCAGCGCCACCGCCTCAAGTGCGTCGTTGGCGGGGGTGGAGGTGCCGTGGGCGTTGACGAGGCCGATGTCGTGCGGCGCGCACCCGGCGTCCTCCAGCGCCGCGGTGATCGCCCGGACGGTGCCGGCGCCCTGCGGATGCGGCGCGATGGGGTGGTGGGCGTCCGCGGTGGCGCCGTAGCCGCGCAGCAGCGCCAGGACCCGTGCTCCCCGCGCCCGCGCGCTCGACAGGCGCTCCAGGACGAGGACGGCGGCGCCCTCGCCCAGCACGAACCCGTCCCGGGCCGCGTCGAAGGGCCGGCTGGCCAGGTGCGGTTGCTCGCGGCGCCGGGACAGCGCCCGCATCCGGGCGAAGCAGGCGGCCGTCATGCGGGAGCGGGCGGACTCGCTGCCGCCTGCCAGCACGATGTCGCACGCGCCGGAGCGCAGCAGGTCCCGGGCGACTCCGATCGCGGTGGCACCGGAGGCGCAGGCGCTGGAGGTGGTGAAGTTGGGGCCGCGGGCGCCCAGGTCGATGGCGACCTCGCCGGCGGCCATGTTGGGCGCGCTGCGCGGCACCGTCAGCGGTGAGACGCGGGTCGGTGCCCCGGTGCCGAGGTGGCCGCACACGGTGGGGTACGTGTCGAGGCTGTTCCCTCCCACGCCCAGGACGACCCCGACCCGGTCGCCGTTCCAGGCGCGGGGATCGGCGTCGGCGTCGGTGACGGCCCGCCGGGCGGCGATCAGGGCGAACCGCAGGAAGGGGTCCATCCGCAGTGTGACGCTCCGGCCCAGCTCGGCGGCGGCGTCGAGGCCCGTCACCTGGCAGGAGAAATCGACAGGCAGGCCGGCGAGGAGAGGGTCGGTGGCGGCCAGGGACCGGCCGCGGCACAGCTCGGACCAGTTCTCCTGCGGGGTGTGGCCCGCCGGGGTCACCAGCCCGATGCCGGTGACGGCGACCTCAGGCCGCATCGGGGAACGCCCGTGCCGCGTCGCCGAGGGTGGAGGACGGGGACAGCTCCAGCACGTCTTCCGGGAGGACGATCCCGAATTCCTGTTCCGCCGCCACCACCAGCTCCATCAGCGACATCGAATTCATGCCCAGGCTCTCCAGGGTCCGTTCGGGGCTCAGGTCGTGGACTCCCGCCTCCACGTCCAGGTGTTCCGTCAGGAGCGCGAGGAGTTCCGCGGGCAGGACCGGTTGCGCTGGTGGGTCGCTTGGTTGCGTCGGTCGCGTCGGTTGCGTCATGTCGGCATCTCCTTGTTCCGCGTCCGCGTCCGCGATCACATCCGCATCCGCATCTGCATTCCGCCTGCCGCGCCGCGGACGGGCCATGGCGCCTCGTCCCGCCGGCAGACGCGGTCGTTCCACGGGGTCGGTCAGGCGGTTTTCCCGGCCTCCCGGACCCGCTCGCACAGCGCGCGGGCTCGGCGGGCCAGCCCTCTCAGGCGCTCCACGTGGTCTCCGATGCTTTCCTGTGCCCGCGCGCCGTCGGGGCCGAGCCCGGCGACCGAGAGGACCCCGAGCGTGCGCAGCAGGGGCAGCACCACCTGTGCGCAGTGGACCTCGTAGTTGAAGATGCCCGAGGCCGCCACCCGCAGGGCGCGCGACCGGAAGCCGGGGATCGCCACCGGGGGCATCTCGAAGTCGCGGAGTACGTCGGCGAGTGCGGCCAGGGCCTGGTCGGGGAAGGCTCGCAGGGCGTCGGCGTACAGTCCGCGGTAGAACAGCATGTGCAGGTTCTCGTCCGCGGCGATCCGGGCCATGAGCGTCTCCGCCACGGGATCGCCGCAGGCCGAACCGGCGTTCCGGTGGATCTCCCGGGTGGCCAGCTCCTGCACCGTGGCGTAGGCCAGGAAGTGCAGGACGGTCGGGAGGTCGGAGCGGTACCCCGTACTCACCTGCCGCATCCGCAGCCGCTCCAGGGCGATCGGGTCCACGGCTCTGCGGGCGTGGAGGAAGGCACGCAGGGCGTCCGCGTGGCGCCCCTCCTCGGCCGTCCACCGGTGGACCCACGTGCCCCAGGCGCCGTCCCGCCCGAACCGCGTCGCGATCTCGAGGTGGTAGCCGGGGAGGTTGTCCTCGGTGAGCAGGTTCAGGACCAGGGAGTCCTGCACGGCCTCCGGCAGCGCCGACTGCCCGGGATCCCAGGCCACGCCGCCCAGCGGGCCGTCGAAGTCGCTCCCCTGGCTCCAGGGCACGAACTGGTGCGGGAACCATTCACGGCTCACCGCCAGATGCCGCTCCAGCAGCTTCGCCGCCGATGGCTCCAGCTCCCGCACGACCCGTTCCGACCCGGCTTCCTTCACGCTCACCGCCCCGCTTCACGCTGTGGTGCGCAGGCTTCCCGTCACGCCGAAACGTGCAACAGAACCCGCCGGTCGTGTCGCCTGGCCGTGCGGTGGTGGCCGGCCAACGTATCAACGCCGACCGGTGCCCAGCTCATCGCGTTCACTCTGCGGGGACTCGAACCGCTTTGGCAAGGAGAGTAGCGGTATGTCAACCGATAGAGTGACGTGCTGTTTATGTGGACAATTCCCGTGACGCCGCCCCCTGCGCGTCGGCGTCGCTGTTCCAGCGTGCGATGTCCGCGGGGCCGTCCCGTCAGCCGCCCTCCGCCCGGACGCGGTCGGCGATGCCCAGGGTCAGGTCCTCGGCCCGCTCCTCCAGGTTCCACGCCCCGTCGCGGTAGGCGTGGTTGCTGATCCAGAACACGAGGACGTCGTCGCGCAGCGACCGGCTCACCAGCCCGAGCGACCAGTCGTTGCCGCCGTCGTGCCAGGCGAGGCGGCCGTCCGGGGTGTCGCGGACGCTCCAGCCGTAGCCGTACGCGTCCTTCGACCCCGGCTGCCGTACGTGCGGCGCGAAGAGCTTCTCCCGCGCCCGGGCGGGCAGTACGTCGTCGCTCAGGAGCGCGCGGTGCCACCGCAGCATGTCCGGGGCGGTGGAGAGCATGCCGCCGTTGCCGCGCAGGTTCCAGTACGGCCCGTCGGCGGCCCAGGGGTGGTCGAAGGGCCTGCCCTTGCTCCGCCCTTCGCTGTCGTACTCCACGGCGACCAGGTGCCGTGGCCACCGGGGCAGCACGTAGCCGGTGTGCTCCATCCCGGCGGGGGCGAACAGGTGCCGGTTCAGGAATTGTTCGTACGTCTCCCCGGACGCCTCCTCGACGATCACGGCGAGGAGGCTGTAGCCGGTGTTGGAGTAGTGGAACTCCTCGCCCGGGGCGGACCGGGGCTTCGAGGCGAGGGCCTGGCGCACCAACTCCTCGCGCGACAGCGGCTCGTAGTCGTCGCCGAGCCCCGCGACGAGGCCCGACGTGTGCGTGAGCAGGTGCTCGACCGTGATGCCGCGCTTGTCTCCGGGCACGGGCCGGATCCGGTCGAGGTGGCGGCTGACGGGGTCGGTGACCCGGAGCCGGCCCATCGCCTCCAGCTTCACGATCGCGGCCGCGGTGAACTGCTTCGTCATCGACATGACGTCGTACACGGTGCGGCAGCTCGCGGGGGTGCCGGCGGCGCGGTCCGCCGCCCCGAACCCGCCGCAGTACGCGAGCCGGTCGCCGCGGGCGGCGAGCACGGTGCCGCCGGGTCCGGCGGGCAGGGCACGGCGGAGGAAGTCGGCCACCGACTCCCCGTCGCGGGCCCCGGCCGCCGGGGAGCGCACCGTCGGCGACCCGGCGCGGGGCTCCGCGGCGCACCCGACCGACAGCAGCAGCGCGGCGAGGGCGGCGGCAGCGGACGTACGGCGGCGGTGGTTTCCGCGAGGGCGGTGGTGCGGGCAGGCCCGCGGGGTGAAGTGGCGGTGCGGGCGGGCGTGGGAGCGGTCGTTCGGCAAGGGCGTGGACATGTGGCCTCCGGCGTCGGGAATGCGCCGAGGCTGACCGGCGCCCGCAACGCACCTCAAGGCGCTAGGCTGTTCGAGCTTGTGCGAGACCGTGTACGTCCAGGTCAGGCCTGGGTCAGGGGGGGTCACGATGACCGCAGCACCACCTACTCCGCCGGTCACCGACGCGGCCGCCTTCGTGGCGGAGTTGCGCCGCCTCAAGGCGTGGTCGGGCCTCAGCTACCGCCAGTTGGAGCGCCGCGCGGCGCAGGCGGGCCACTGGCTGCCGTACTCCACGGCGGCGACCATGCTCGGCAGGGACCGGTTGCCCCGCGCGGAGCTGGTGGCCGCGTTCGTGGCGGCCTGCGGGCTGCGCGGGGACGAGGCGGAGGCGTGGCTGGACGCCCGCGTGGCCCTCGCGTGCGGGCGGCCCGCGGTGGCCGCGCCGACGGTGCGGGGCAGGGGTGCGCGGCGGCCCCTGCGGGTGCTGGCCGCAGCCGCGGCGGTCGCCGTCGCGGTCCTCGGCGGGGCGTCGCTGGGCGGTGCTTCCGGCGACGACGTGGAGACGGAGACGGCGCGCACGGCGGCCCACACGCCGCGCTCTTCCTGAGCATCGCGCCGCGCTGCGCCTGAGTCGCCCGCGGCGCTGGCCCGAGCCGCCCACCACGCTGCCCCCGAGCCGTCCGCCGCGGCGCCCCGAACCGTCTGCCGCGCTCTTCGACGAATGACCCGCCGCGATGCTCCGGAACCACCTCCGCCGCGATACTCCTCGGCGCCGCCCGTCGGATGGGACCCGCCGGGTGGACTACTCCCCCTACGTCATGCCGTGCCGGGCGCGCCCTCCGCGAGGTGGTCGAGGGTCTCGGTGAAGCCCTTCCAGGCCGTCTCGGTGTCCTCGGAGCGGTCGTGCGCGCCCCGGAACCACGCCACGAACTCGGCGACGTCAAGGAGGCTCCAGCGCAGCCGGTACAGCGCGAGCGCGGTGGCGTCCGGGGTGCGGCCGGTCAGCCGGGTGTAGCGCGCGAGGTCCGCGGGGTCGGCGGAGTGCAGGGACAGGTCGCGCTCGGGCAGGGCGAGCCCCACCGTGTCCCAGTCGACGAGCCGGTAGCCGTCGGCGCCGAGGATGAGGTTGCCCGGGTGCGGCTCGCCGTGCGTGACGACGAGGGGCGCGCCGCGGCCCCGTACCTCGGCGGCCATCGCGTCGAACTCCGCGCAGCGGGCGCGGAGCGTCGCGGCGTGCGCGGCCAGCAGTTCCCGGGCCGGTTCGGCGAACGGGCCGCCCGTCCAGGTGCCGTCCAGGTGGTCCAGCACCTCGTGGACGTCGCTGAGCCCGGCGGGCTCCAGGGTGGTCGGCGGTGTGGTCTCCGGCGGCGTCCGGCCGTGCAGCTCCGCCAGGAGGTCGAGGACCTGGTCGCGCTCGGCCGTCGACAGCCGCTGCCCGAACTCGCCCGGCCTGCCCGGCACATGGGGGAAGAGCGTGAGGGCGTAGCGCGCGTCCAGGGCGACGACGGAGCCGCCGTCCGCGGCCGGGACGGGGGCCACGACGAAGCCGAGCCCGTCGCGCTTGCGCAGGGTACGGGCGGTCTCCATGGCCCGGCGCAGCCCCTCCAGGGCCGCCGCGGCCCCCCGCCCGCAGTACTCCTTGTGCTCCAGGTCGGACACGGTGGCGAACCACCGCCCCCCGGCCTCGTCGACGACCTGCCAGTGGTGGTCCCCGAAGCCGACGGGGGCGTAGGAGACACGTGACGGGGTGACACCGAATCCCCTCACCGCGTCCCACAGGAGTTCTTCATCGAGTTCTTCCGGAAGGTTCTGCATAGCGGCACGCTAGCAACTCATAAGCGGCGTACGAAAGTTGCGGCCGAAGGCGCGGCGTCCGGCTGGGTGCCCGGTGGCCCGGGATGCGTTTCCGGAATCCGCCGACAACTGAAGGGTGCTCCGCGGGGCAGTTCGCCGGACTCCGGCGCGTGTTTCCGGCGCACCTCGGAGACGTGCACAGCGACGGTTAGGAACAGCTTCTGCCAGAACGGCCTTTGAGTTCCCCGTAGCAATAGGCCGGTCGACACATAAAAGGCACAGACACGCATACGCGCGGCACGCGGAAGAAGGAAGCGGCAACGGCCCGTGGTGACCGCCCGGGCACGTATGGAACGGCGCCCCGGCGGCGTCGGGGCGGCGACGGGCTCAGGCCGCGGCTCGGGGGACGCCGGCGGCGCGCCGCTTCAGCGGCTCCCACCAGGAGCGGTGCTCGGCGTACCAGGACACGGTGGCGGCGAGCCCGCGCGTGAAGTCGACGTGCGGGCGGTAGCCCAGCTCGGCCGCGGCCTTGGCGCACCGGAGCGAGTAGCGCGCGTCGTGGCCCTTGCGATCGGGCACCCGCTCGACGCGGTCCCAGCCGGTGCCGGTAGCGGCGAGCAGCAGTCCGGTCAGTTGCTCGTTGGTCAGTTCGGTGCCGCCGCCGATGTGGTAGACCTCTCCGGCCCTGCCGTGGCGCAGCGCAAGATCGATGCCCCGGCAGTGGTCGGAGACGTGCAGCCAGTCGCGTACGTGCTGCCCGTCGCCGTACAGGGGTACCGTCCCGCCGTCCAGGAGGCGGGTGATGAACAGCGGGATCACCTTCTCCGGGAACTGGTACGGGCCGTAGTTGTTGGAGCACCGCGTCACCACGACGTCCATGCCGTGGGTGCGGTGGGCGGCGAGGGCGAGCAGGTCGGAGGCCGCCTTGGTGGCGGCGTAGGGCGAGTTGGGGGCCAGGGGGCTGTCCTCGGTCCAGGAGCCCTCCGGGATCGAGCCGTAGACCTCGTCGGTCGACACGTGCAGGAACCGGGCGACGCCGTGGAGGCGGGCCGCGTCGAGGAGTCGCTGCGTGCCGAGGACGTTGGTGGTCACGAACGGGGCGGAGCCCGCGATGGACCGGTCGACATGCGTCTCGGCGGCGAAGTGCACGACGGCGTCGTGCCCGGGCAGCACGCGGTCCAGTACCTCGGCGTCGGCTGTGTCCCCGTGGACGAAGGAGTACCGAGGGTAATCCGCGACCGGGTCGAGGTTCTCGCGCACTCCGGCGTAGGTGAGTTTGTCCAGCACGGTGACGCGGATGCCCCGCGCTTCCGCGCGCGGCGACAGCAGCGTGGACCGGACGAATTCGGAACCGATGAAACCCGCACCACCTGTCACAAGCATCCGCATGCGGGAAAAATACATCGCCCGCCCGGGGCGCACCAGGGAGGGAATCCAGGCCGGGGCCGCGCATTCTGGCCGCCGCGGCCCGGGAAATCGGTGCGGGCCCCGTCCGAAGACCCCGGGGGAAAAGAGCCCGGGGCCGGGGAGCGCTTCACGTTTCGCATCAAGCGGAAGGGGGAGAAGGAACGCCCGGCCCACGCGGAGCGTCCCGCCGCAGTCCGTGCGCGAAAACATACGTGCAGGAGGCACCGGATTGTGTCCGCGGCGGATCAACCGGGTGGTATCGCACGGCGCCCGTGGCCGCTCCTGCCAGGCTGAAGATCACCGCGGTGAACGAGGCGCAACGGCCTGACTCGACGGCGCGAACCGGACCCGTGGCCCGGCGTACCGGCGTACCGGAATGCAGCGGCAGGCCAACCTGCAAATCTCGCCGCAACGGCCTTCCCCTGTCAATGCCTTCGGGGGCGGAAGCAGGCCTGACGCGGCCGGGAGTTTGGCCAGGCGCCGGGTGGGAGCGGGGGCGGGGCGAGGCGTTTGCGGGGTCTCCCGTCCGTCCCGTCAGCGGGACATTCCGCGGGTGCGTAAACAGCGGGCCGCCGCTGCCGCGGTGTCGCCCGGGAAGGCTTGAAGTGATTCCGCTTGCCGGTCTAACGTGACCAAACAAGACGGGTCGACGAAGCACCATTTCCCTTTCGGGTGCCCTCTGCACCGGAGACAGAACGCGCTTTTGCCAGGTATTTTCCGCGTTTTCCAGGCTCCGGTCGCCGAGATGCCCGCAGGGCTGCACCACCGTCATCGACCGCCGTCGACCGCACAGAACAAGCCAGCTAGGAACCGGAAAAGGAAACGGGAATATGTGAGGATACACGCGGTCGTTCCGAGCAGCGCTGCACAGGCGTGCGGAACGGTCGTGCCGGAGCGCTGTCCGCCGACCGGTGAAACGCCCTGACCTCCATGTTCCCGGTTCCGGCGCGCCCCGGTTCCCGCCGCATGCCGTTTCCCTTCCCTTCTGGCCCCGCCGGCTTCCGGCACCCGCCCCGTGCCGGGGCGAGGCGGACCAGGACCGCTCACACCGCACAGGAAGACCACAAGAAGGGCGCTCCCATGCAGGTTTCAGTGACGAACGAAAAGGAAGCTCGCGCAGTGAGTGCAGCGGATGTGGAGCAATCGGCTCTGAAGTGGCTGCGGGACGAGTTGGACGACCCGGAGATCACCGGTGCGGACAACTTCCTCGACATCGGCGGCCACTCGCTGACCTTCTCGAAGCTGAACATTTTCCTCGGGGACTCCTTCGGAATCGTCCTCGACATGAAGACGACGTACGACGGGTCCCTGGCCGCGGCGCTGGCCGCCGCGCAGCCTCTCGACACATCCGAGCCGAGCAATAAGTAAGGGAGTCACCACATGACCAGCAGCCCCGTGCGTACGGAGTTCGCGCTGTCGGAGGACGAACTCGCGTTCTTCCACAAGAACGGTTACATCGGTCCGCTCACCATCTACACGCCCGAAGAGATGGACCAGATGTGGAAGACCGTCCAGCGCGAGGCGCTCGACCGGTCGCACGCCGCGTACCCGGAGGTGGACAAGGGCATCGGTGCCCCGAACATCTTCAACTACGACCGGCACCTGGACATCGACCTGCTGGCGCGGCACGTCATGAACCAGCGGATCACCGACCGCGTGGCCTCGATCCTGGGCCCGGACCTGCTCTGCTGGCGCTCGGAGTTCTTCCCGAAGTACCCCGGCGACGAGGGCACCGACTGGCACCAGGCGGACACCTTCGCCAACGCCAGCGGCAAGCCGCAGCTGCTGTGGCCCGGTGAGTCCGAGGAGGAGTTCGGCGCCGGCACGCTCACCGTGTGGACGGCGTTCACCGAGTCCACCCGTGAGAACGGGTGCCTGCAGGTGATCCCCGGCACCCACCACCAGATGAACTACGACGAGTCCAAGCAGATGGACTACAACGAGGAGCGCATCAACTCCGAGGTCAAGGACGGCGTCCCGCGCGGCTTCTTCGGCTACGACTACCGGCAGCTCCAGAAGGACCCGAACTGGAAGCCCAACGAGGAGGACGCGGTCTCCTTCGAGATGGAGAAGGGCCAGTGCATCATCTTCTGGTCCACGCTGATGCACGCCTCGCTGCCGAACGTCGCCACCGGCAAGAACTACCGCATGGGCTTCGCGACCCGGTACGTGCCCACCTCCGTGCGCGTCTACCCGGACACCGACCACATCGAGGAGTACGGCGGGAGCATCTCGCTGGAGAAGTGGTCGGCCGTGCTGGCCCGCGGCCGTGACGAGTACGGCCACAACAAGATCGCCACGGAGACGCTGCGCGGGACGAAGTACCTGCCCGCGTAAGCCGGACGGCAGTACCCTCGCGCCGCGGACGTGCGGCGCGACGACTGGGTGACGACCCATGGCCCGCCCTGGCCGCGAGTCGTCACCCAGCGCGGTGTCGGGGCACGGCACCACCACCTACCGCTCACCGCCGGGCCGTCCGCCGGGGACCTCGGCGCCGGCCCGCGCGACGCCATCCGGGGGACAGCAGCACCGTGACAACACCGAGCCAGGCGCGACCCGTGGTCGCCTTCATCCCGCCGTCCTGCTGCGGAGCGGGCTACTTCCGCCGCCTGCGGCGCGAGCTGGGCGACCGGATCGACGTCCGCGCCCTCGAACTCCCCGGCCACGGCCGCCGCTACCAGGAGGCCCCCCTCACCGACGCCGCCGCGGCCGTCGCCGACCTCGCCGCGCGCGTGGACACCCCGCTCGACGCCCTGTACGGCGAGAGTCTGGGCGCCTACCTCGCGCTCGGCCTGGCGGACGTCCTGGACCGGACGCGGCCCCCGCTGCTGCTCGCCGCGTCCAACTCCCCGCCCTCGGTGCGCGACCGCATCGACCCCGGGGCGCTGGACTCCGTCGAGTCCGCGGTCGCCGCGCTGCGCGCGATGGGCGGCGAGATACCCCCGGAGGTGGTCAGCGACCCCGCGCTCGCCGAGAGCGCCTACCCGCTGATCCGCGCGGACCTGCTGCTCGCCCAGTCGTGCATCGACCTGGTCCGCGACAGCGCCGCGGCCGGGGACCTGACGGTGCTCGCCGGCGCCGACGACACCGCCCTGACCCGCATGGAAGGCTGGGCGGCGCACACCCGGGGGCGCTGCGAGGTGACGTCCCTGCCCGGCGGCCACCTGCTGTCCGCCACGAACCCCGCGGGCGTGGCCGAACGCGTTCTGGAGGCGCTGGCCCGCCGCTGAGGCCGCCCGGCCGCCGTACCCGCCGTACTCCCCCGCCCGCCGCTCCTCCCCTCCCGTCCCGCCCGGGCGCCGCGTGGGGTGCGCGGCGACGGCCGTTTCGTCCTCCTTCGAAAGGAATCACGATGGTGCTGTCCCAAGCGCCTCTCCCCGCGATCAGCCACCATCAGATGCTGGTCTTCCTGTTGCAGGTCGGCCTGCTGCTGGGTGTGGCGGTGCTGCTGGGCAGGCTCGCCACCCGGCTGCGGATGCCCCGCGTGGTCGGTGAGCTGTCCGCGGGCGTGCTCCTGGGGCCGTCCGTGTTCGGGAACGCGCTGCCCGACCTCCGCGACTGGCTGCTGCCGCACGACACCGCGCAGATGCACCTGCTGAGCGCGGTGGCGCAACTCGGCGTGCTGCTCCTGGTGGGCATCACGGGCGCGCACATCGACGTCGGGCTGCTGCGCCGCAAGCGCCGCGTGATCGGCTATGTCAGCGTGGGCAGCGTGCTGCTGCCGCTGGCCCTCGGGGTGGGACTCGGCTTCGTCATGCCGGATTCGCTGATGGCCCCCGGCGCCGAGCGGGGCACGTTCGCCCTGTTCGTGGGCGTCGCGATCGCGGTGAGCGCCCTCCCGGTGATCGCCAAGACGCTGCTCGACATGGACCTGCTGCACCGCAACGTCGGCCAGCTCATCATCGGCGCGGCCGCGGTCAGCGACATCGTCGGCTGGATGCTCCTGTCGATCGTGGCCGCGATGGCCACCCACGGGCTGCACACGGGTCTCGTCCTGGAGTCCGTCGCCTACCTGATCGCGGTCCTCGTCTGCACAGTCCTGGTGGCCCGGCCGGTGGCCCGCAAGGTGCTCCAGTACACCGACCGCTCGGCGCAGTCGGACGTCAGCGTCGCCGCGATCGCCGTGATGATCCTGCTGTCCTCCGCCGGTACGCTCGCCCTGGACATGGAGCCCATCCTGGGCGCCTTCCTGTGCGGCATCGTGATCAGCTCGCTGGGTGTCTCCGCCCGCCGGTCGCTGGACTCCATGCGCACCTTCGTGATGTCGACGCTGGCCCCGCTGTTCTTCGCCACCGCCGGGCTCCAGGTGGACCTGTCCGCGCTGGCCCGGCCCACGGTGCTGCTGGCCGCGGTGGTGACCCTGCTGGTCGCCACGCTCGCCAAGTTCGCGGGCGGCTACGTCGGCGCCCGGATGGGCCGGCTCGACCACGGCGAGGGCCTGGCCATCGGCGCCGGGCTCAACGCCCGCGGCGTCGTGGAGATCGTCATCGCCACCGTCGGGCTCAACCTCGGCGTCCTGACCACCGCCACGTACACCGTCGTGGTGCTGATCGCCGTGGTGACCTCGATGATGGCCCCGCCGTTCCTGCGCCACGCCACGCGGAGCATGCCGACCACCACCGCCGAGCACGAGCGGCAGCGGGAGCTGGCCGGGCAGACCGCCTGACGCCCCGCCGCGGACAGGCCCGCGACCGGCAGGCCCCGCCCCCCGGAACTGGGGGGCGGGGCCTGCCGGTCGTGGTGCCCGCCGGTCAGGCGGCGGCGAGCCAGTCGGCCAGGAGCGCCGGGGTCGGCGCCAGGAACACCGCGCGCGGGGGCAGCCGCAGGCCGTGCTCCGCGTGCGCGCGCCGGCTCAGCCGCACCGCGAGGAGCGAGTCCCCGCCCAGGTCGAAGAAGTCGTCGTCGACGCCGACTTCCTCGTGCTGGAGCAGGTCGGCGAAGAGCGCGGCCAGGAGTCCCTCGCGCCCGGTGCGCGGCGCCCGGCCCCCGCCCTCGTCCCCTCCCCGGTCCGCGCCCCGGCGCGGGGCGGGCAGCGCGGCCCGGTCCAGCTTCCCGTTCGGGGCCAGCGGCAGCCGCTCCAGGACCACGAACGCGGACGGGATCATGAAGGCGGGCAGCCGGTCGGCCACGTGGCGCCGCAGCACCCGCGAGGTCAGCCCGGCCGCCGCCGCGCCGCCCGGCTCGGCCGGCACCACGTAGGCCACCAGGGTGCCGGCGCCCGTGCCCGCCGCGGGGCGCAGCGCCACCACGGCCTGGGCGACGTCGGGGTGCGCGACCAGGGCCAGCTCGATCTCGGCGGGCTCGATGCGGATGCCGCGCAGCTTCATCTGGCCGTCGTCGCGCCCGAGCAGCTCCAGCTCGCCCCCGGCGTTCCAGCGGGCCACGTCGCCGGTGCGGTACATCCGCTCGCCCGCCGGGCCGAACGGGTCCGCCACGAACCGCTCCGCGGTCTGCCCCGGCCGGGCGTGGTAGCCGCGGCCGACCGCGCCGGCCACGTACAGCTCCCCCACCACCCCCTGCGGGACCGGTGCGAGCCCCGGCCCCAGGACGTACGTGCGCATGTTGCCGAGGGGGGTGCCGATGGGGACGCCGCCCTCGCCGCGCCAGCCGTCGGGCACGGTGTACGTGGTGGCGTAGAAGCTCTCCGTCTGGCCGTAGGCGTTGACCAGGGTCGTGTCCGGGATCGCCGCCCGCACCTGCTCGGTCAGCGCCGCCGAGAGCTTCTCCCCGGCGAACACGGCCGTGTCCACGCTCAGCCGCCCCTCGAGCCGCTCCAACACCTCGGCGAACACCGACGGGACGGTGTGCAGGACGGTGCCCGACCACTGCCCGCGCTCGCCCAGCTCCAGCACGTCGCGGACCACCTCGACGGTGGCGCCGGTGCTCAGCGCGGTGAACACCTCGAACACCGACACGTCGAAATTGACGGAGCTGCTGGCCAGCATCCGCGCGCCGGGCCGCATGTGGACGACGTCGGCCAGGCGCGTGATGCCGTTGACGACGTTGGCGTGCGAGATGGCCACCCCCTTGGGGGTGCCCGTGGAGCCGGAGGTGTACATGAGGTAGGCGAGGTTGTCCGGGCGCGGCGGCCGCGGGACCTCACCGGTGACGCCGCCGGGCCCGTCGAGGTCCAGATCCTCCAGCAGGCAGCACGGGACGTCGTGCGGCGGCAGCGCCGACGCGGTCGCGGCGTCGGTGAGGATCAGGCCGGGGGCGGCGTCCCGCAGCAGGTGCCCCAGGCGGCGGCTGGGGTAACGCGGGTCGATCGGCAGGTAGCCGGCGCCGGACTTGAGGATGCCCAGCATGGCCACCACCAGGTCGGCCGAGCGCGGCAGCGCCAGGCCCACCACCGACTCCGGGCCGGCCCCGGTGGCCAGCAGCGCGCGGGCGAGCCGGTCGGTACGGGCGTCCAGTTCCCGGTACGTCAGTGAGGTCGCGCCGCAGACCACCGCCGGGGCGTCGGGCGTCGCGGCGACCTGGCGCGCCACCAGTTGCGGGAGCGTCACCGGCGGGGTGGGGGCCGCGGTGGCGACGTAGTCCACCAGGAGCCGGCGCCGTTCGTCCTCGGGCAGGACGTCGACCGCGCCCACGCGCACCCCGGGGTCGGCGGTCACGTGGCGGAGAGCGCGCAGGTAGCAGGCCGCCAGGTACTCCGCGCCGACGGCGTCGAACAGGTCGGTGGCGTACGTGAGCGAGCCGTGTAGCGCCGCGCCCGCGGCCGCAGCGCGCAGCCGCAGCGCCAGGTCGAAGGGGGTGCTGTCCGGCGGCACCGCCTCGGCGGTCACCGTCACACCGGGCAGCGTGACGGCGGGCCCGGCGTCCTCGCGCAGCTCGAACACGACCTGGCACAGCGGGTGGTGGGCCAGGGAGCGCTGCGGGGCCAGGGCGTCCACCAGGCAGGCGAACGGCAGCTCCCGGTGGTCATCGGCGGCGAGCGTCGCGCGGTGCGCCTGCTCCAGCAGGCGCGTGAAGGGCGGGTTGCCGCCCAGGTCGGCCCTGAGCACCCACAGGTCGTCGAAGGGGCCCACGCACCCCGCCCAGCTCGCGTCGGGGCGCCGCTCGGCGGGCGAGCCGACGGTGATGTCCGTGCCGCTGCCCAACTGGTGCAGCACCACGGCCAGCGCGGCGCGCAGCACCGTCTCGGTGCGCACGCCGTGACGGGCGGCCAGCGCCGCCACCGCCCGGGCGAGGTCCGCGTCCACGACCAGTGGGACCCGGTCCGCGCGGTGGCTCGCCTCCGGGGGGCGCGGCCGGGCGGCGGGCAGCGGCAGGGGGGCGGGCGCGCCCGCCAGCGCGGTGCGCCAGAAAGCGGTGGCGCGCTCGCGGACACCGCGCGGGCCGCTCTCCTCCTCGAGGAGCTTCCGCTGCAGCAGCGCGAAGTCCGCGTACGGCACCGGTGCGTCCGGCCACTGCGGGGCGGTCCCGTCCCGGCGGGCGGCATAGGCGGTCGCGAGGTCGTCGGCCAGCGGCCGCAGCGATGCCTCGTCCGCCGCGATGCCGTGCACCACCAGGACGAGGACGTGCTCCTCGGGCGCGCTCCGCACCACGGCGGCGCGCACCGGCAGCTCCGCGGCCGGGTCGAAGGGGTGGCTCACCTGCGCGGAGACGACGCCGGACACCTCGGCGGGCGACGCGTCGAGCAGGGGGACGTCGAGGTCGAGTTCGGTCACGGGTATGACGTGTCGGCCGGGCGCGCCGGTCGCGTCCTCGGGGAACACCGTGCGCAGGCCGTCGTGGCGGACCACGACGTCCCGTACGGCGCGCGCCAGCGCGGCCGTGTCCAGGGCCCCGGTCATCCGCAGTACGAGCGGGACGTTGTGCAGGGCCGACGGGCCGTGAATACGGTGGATGAGCCACAGTCGGCGCTGCGCGAACGACAACGGATTCATGCGTGCCTACTCCTTGTTGGTCCGGCGTGGTTGGAGTCTGTCGGGCCCGCCCACGCCGTGCCACAGTTCCGGGGCGTTACCCGGCGGCGTCAACCGGGACGTGCGCGCGCATTGCCGCCGCGGACTCGATGCGCGATTCTCGACGCGTCATCCCGAGGAATTCCGGCCGTGTGTTCCGGCTGTCCGGCTGTCCGGTCGACAGGACCGGCGGGAATACCCGTCGTGGCGGCCGGCGGCCCCACGCGGAAGCCGGAAACGACGGCCGGAAACGACAGAAACGACAGCCGGAATCGACCGGTAGCGAACGGAGAAAACGTGCACATCACCGTCGACGAACAGTCCTGCGTCGGGGCGGGCCAGTGCGTCCTGTCCGTCCCCGAGGTCTTCGACCAGGACGACCGGACCGGCCGGGTCGTCCTCCTGGCCGAGCGGCCGCCCGCGACGCTGCACGGCGACGTCCTGGAGGCCGCCCGGGCCTGCCCGGGCCAGGCGATCACGCCCGCGGACGACTGATCCGCCGCGCCGCACCGCCGTGCCCGGCGCCGGCGGTGCGCGCCGTCGTCAGGGGTCCCGCGGGGCGGGCCGACCCAGCCGTGTCCCCCGGCCGCGAGGTGCGGCCGGGGGACACGGCTCGTCGTGGGGGGGGGGGGGGGGGGGTCAGCTGGTGAGGACCGCCTTCATCACCGAGCCGTCGGCGACCGCGGCCAGCGCGTCCGCGTGCCGGTCCAGCGGGAACGGCGTCACGAGGCTCGCCAGGTCGAACCGGGCGGCGAGCGTCGGCAGCAGCCGCACGTACTCGACGAGGTGCGCCCCGGTGAAGGCCCACGAGCCGATCACGTCGAGCTGGCGGTACACGATCTGGTGCGGGTTGACGAGGGTGTCGCCCGCGTCCGTGTACTGGCCGATGACGAGGTACGTACCGCCCCTGCGGGCCAGGGTGAGCCCCTGGGCGACGGCCTGCGGCACGCCCGCGCACTCGATGACGAGGTCGGCGCCCTGACCGCCGGTGGCGGCGCGCACCTCGCTCAGCACCTGCTCCTGGTCGGCGGCGTCCGCGATGTTCAGGTGCACGTCGCCGATGCCCGCCTTCGCCGCGCGGTCGAGCCGCTCGGCCGGGCCGCCGATGACGATGACCTTGGCGGCGCCGGCGAGCTGGGCGAACGCGGCGGCGGCGAGACCGACGGGGCCGCTCCCCTGGACGACGACGACCTCGCCGAGCCGCACCGGGCGGCGTTCGTACAGGGCGTGCACGACGGTGGGGCCCGCGCAGGCCAGCGACATCGCGGCGAGCGGGTCGACGCCCTCGGCGGCCTTGACGACGGTGGTGCCCGGCTGGAGGACGATGTGGTCGGCCCAGGAGCCGGACAGCTCGGGGCCGTTCAGGGTGGAGCGGTTGACCCCGTACGTACGGCGGTTCTCGCACAGCGTCGGCTCGCGGTGCAGCCGGCACGGCGGACAGGTGCCGCAGGCGATGGACGAGGCCCACATGACGGAGTCGCCGGGCCGCAGTTCGGCGCCGACGGCGTCGTGCGTGGTGCCCTCACCCAACTCCCGTACCGTGCCGAGGCCTTCGTGGCCGAGGACGAGCGGCGTGGGGATCGGCAGGTGCCCCTGCTGGAGGTGCAGGTCGGTGCCGCAGATGCCGCCGTAGCCGCAGGCGACGATCATGCCGCGCTCGGGGGCCGGCGGCAGGGCGAACTCGCGCAGCGCGAGCGGCGCGCCGAACTCCTCCAGGACGACTCCGCGGCCGGTGCGCCCGGTCATACGGCCACCTCCTCGAGGTCGTCGAGGAAGGTGCCGTCGAGCGGGGCGAGCGGGGTGGAGTCCCGGCACACCACGTAGTCGGGGCGCGGCTCGCCGCGCCAGCTCGGCAGGTTGCTGACCTCGTTGTACGTCACGATGAGCAGTCGGCGGGCGAACGGGGACATGTTGGGGGCCGAGCCGTGCACGATCTCCGGGGAGAAGAGCACCACGGAACCGGCCGGTCCCTTGGGGCTGGTCATGCCGTGCCGGTCGACGAGCTCGGCGAGCCGCTTCGGCGGCAGCGAGATGTCGTCCGGGTCGAGGTGCTGCTCCGACTTCACCTCGGACTTGCGGCCCTCGTGCGCGAGCCCTTCGCGGTGCGACCCGGGCAGGAAGATGACGGGGCCGTTGAACTCGGTGACGTCGTCGAGGAAGACGGCCACGTTGACCTGCGCGGGGGCGGGCAGGTTGTCGGAGATCTGCCAGGCGAGGAAGTCCTGGTGCCAGGCCCACTTCTCGCCGCCGAAGGCGGGCTTGGCGTTGATCTTGAACTGGTAGACGTACACGTCGTCGGTGAGGAGCTGCTGGACCGGGGCCAGCACGCGCGGGTCGCGGACGAGCCGGGTGTACTCGGCCTGCCGCTGGTGGGAGGAGTACACCGCGCGTACCGCCTCGCCCCCCTCCTCGACGATCCGGTGCGGCCCGGGCGTGTCGCAGTCGCGCTGGAACGCCGTACGCAGCCGGTCCACCTCGTGCCCGTCCAGCAGGGAATCGAGGAGCAGGAATCCGTTCTCCTGATACTGCTCCAACTGCTCCTGGGTCAGACGCATTTTTCTTTTCGCTCCTTATACAAGGGGAATTCGCGTAGGGGGCCCGCACACGGGCTCAGGGGTCGCGCCGGGGGTTCACCCCATGAAATGTCCGCCGTCCACGATGAGCTGCTGTCCCGTGATGTAGGCCGACCGCGATGTCACAAGGAATTCGAGAGCGTCGGCGATGTCCTGCGGGGTGCCGATCCGCTGCTGGGGAATGGAGTCGATGACCGCGGCGCGCCGTTCCGGCACGTCGAGCCGGTAGCGTTCGGTGACTTCCGGGGTGTCGGTGAAACCGGGGAGCAGGGCGTTGACCTGGATGTGCGGGGCCAGCTCCAGGGCCATGCACTTGGTGAGCTGGAGCAGCCCCGCCTTGCTGGCGCAGTAGTTGGCTCCGTTCGCGCGCGGCCGGATCGCCGTGGTGGCGCCCACGTTGACGATGGAGCCGCCGCCGGCCTCGATCATCGCGGGCGCCAGTGCCTGGCTGAGGTGGAACGGCCCGGAGAGGTTGGTCGCGACGACCTGGTCCCAGTCCTCCTCCGTGAGGGAGAGGAAGGGCCGGTCGCGGTTGACCCCGGCGTTGTTCACCAGGATCCGGGGCGCGCCGTGCTCGGCGAGGATCCGGGTACAGGCCTGACGGACCTCGGCGGGTCGTCCGAGGTCGACGCGTACGGGCACGATCGAGCCGTTCCCGGCCTCGGCCGTCTCCTTGGCCGCGGTCTCGTCACTCCGGTAGAGGGCGAGCACCCGGTGGCCCAGGGCGCACAGCCGCAGACTCAGCGCACGTCCGATGCCCCGCGTACCGCCGCTGATCACTGCCGTCGCCATGAGAACTCCACAGAGGTGCGTACCGCGGGGCGTCCGGCCGTCCGCGGGAGCGCCCGGGAAGTGGGCGGTTCCGGCAGATCACGCACGTCCAACACCCCGCACAGAGGAATGGATCGAGGAATGCATCGGAACGAGCGGCCACCCGCGGTGTCCGTCGGGCCGGGGGGAGGGGTTCACCGGTGGCGTCCTGGCAGCCGCCGCCGGTGAGTTCCAGACGCGTCGTCCAAGCCTCTCGGCCCGGGATCACACCCTCACGCCTGCGGGCTGCCGGGGTCAAGCGAAGGAAGAGCGCCCGGCGGGGACCGCGGGCGACGGCACCGGGTGTCCTGTCCACGGGACACCCGGTGCCGTACGGCGATGTGGCCAAGAAGCGCCCCTGCCGAGGCCGACCGCGGCACCGGCGGGCGCACCCGGTGGGTTTCGGACGCCGCGCGGCCGGGTCCCGCGGGCTCCGCGCCCCGCGGCGGTCGCGCCGTTCCCGCTCACCCGCGCGACCACCCCCGGCAACGCGCCCGAAAGGCGGCGGACATGCCCGCCGATTCCGCTTCCGCGCGGTGTCCCGTGGACGGGACAGCGGGGCGCCGCGGGGCGTCCTGCCTCCGGTCCGCCCTCGCTTGACCCCGGCAGGCCGCAGGCGTGAGGGTGTGATCCCAGGCCGGGAGGCCTGAAGACGACGTGTTCGACCGGCGGCGGACGCCAGGAAGCCCTTCCCCGCCCCGGCCTACGGACACCGCGGGCGGCCGCCTGATCCGAACCACTTCTTCGATCCATTTATCTGTGTGGGGTGATGGATGTGCATGCTCCGCTGGAGCAAAACCGTCCGCTGACGAGTAGGGACGGTGCGGCCGGACTGATCCTCGACACGACGGTGCCTGAGCTGTTCGCCCAGCAGGCCAGGCTGACTCCGGACGCGGTCGCCGTCGTCTGCGGACACGAGTCACTGACGTTCGGCCAACTCGCCGCGGAGTCCGACGCGGTGGCCGCCGGGCTGAGGCGGCGCGGCGTGGGAGCGGAGTCGCTCGTCGCGGTCGCGCTGCCGCGGTCCGTGGAGGCGGTCGTGGCCCTCCTCGGCGTACTGAAGACCGGCGCCGCCTACCTTCCGCTCGACCCCGACTACCCCGCCGAACGCGTCGCGCTGATGCTGGGCGACGCCCGGCCCGCCCTGCTGGTGTGCGCGGCGGACGCCCCCGGGCACCTGACCGGCCACTGCCCCACCGCCGGCGTGGCCGAGCTGGCCGACGGCGGCTCCGGCGACGGCACCCGCGCGGCCGCCCACCCGTGGGGGCTCGCGTACGTCATCTACACCTCCGGGTCGACCGGTACGCCCAAGGGCATCGGGGTCACCCACCGCGACGTGGCCGCGCTGGTCCAGGACCGGCGCTGGCACCACGGCATGCGGATGCTGCTGCACTCGCCGATGGCCTTCGACGCCTCGGTCCTGGAGATCTGGGTGCCGCTGCTCAACGGCGGCGCCGTCGTCGTCGAGCCGTCCCCGGACCTGACGCCCGCCGTGCTGGCCGCGCAGGTGGCCCGGCACGGCGTCACGACCGTCTGGCTCACCAGCGCGCTCTTCAACCTCCTGGTGGAGGAGGACGCGCGCTGCCTGACCGGCCTGCGCGAGGTGTGGGTGGGCGGCGACCGGGTGTCGCCGCAGTCGATCGCCCGGGCCGTGGCGGCCTGCCCCGACACCGTCTTCGTGAACGGCTACGGGCCGACCGAGACCACGGTCTTCACCTCCAGCCACCAGGTCGACCCGGCGCGGAAGCCGGACGAGGAGGTGCCCATCGGGCAGCTCTTCGACACCCTCGACGGCTACGTCCTCGACGAACGGCTGCGGCCCGTGGCGCCGGGCGTCATCGGGGAGCTGTACGTCGCGGGCGCCGGCGTGGCGCGCGGCTATCTGCGCCGGCCGGCGCGGTCCGCCGAGCGGTTCGTGGCCTGCCCCTTCGGCCCCGCCGGTGAACGGATGTACCGCACCGGGGACCTGGTGATCCGCACCGACGACGGCGACCTCGTGTACCAGGGGCGCGCCGACGACCAGGTGAAGGTGCGCGGCTACCGCATCGAGCTGGGTGAGATCGAGGCGGCCCTGCTGGCCCACCCCGCGGTCGCGCACGCCGCCGTGATCGCCCGGCAGGGCCGCGGCGGGGACACGGCCAAGCAGCTCTTCGGCTACGTGGTGCTCGCCCAGGACGGCGCGCCCGCGCCCGACGAGGCGGAGATCGCCCGCGAGCTGCGGGAGTTCGTGGCGCGGCGGCTGCCGGAGTTCATGGTGCCGGTCGCGCTCATGGTGCTCGACCGGCTGCCGCTGACCCCGAACGAGAAGCTGGACCGGGCCGCGCTGCCGGAGCCGTACTTCACCGGCAGTGCCTACCGGGCGCCGCGCGCCGGGACCGAGGAGGTCCTCGCCGGTGTCTTCGCCGAGGTCCTCGGCCAGGCCCGGGTGGGCGCCGACGACGACTTCTTCGCCCTGGGCGGCGACAGCATCCAGTCCATCCAGGTGGTCTCGCGGGCCAGGGCGCAGGGCGTGCTCGTCACCTCGCGGCAGGTCTTCGAGCACCGGACCGTGGCCGAGCTGGCCGCGGTCGCGGTCGCCGACGCCGGGGACCGCGGCCCCGTCCTGGCCGAACTCGACGGCGGCGGCGTGGGCCACCTGCCGCTCATGCCGGTGGCGCACTGGATCCTGGAGAACGGCCCCGGCTTCGACTCCCTGCTCCAGGCCGTGGTCCTGGAGCTGCCGCACGGCATCGACCGCGACGGCCTGGCCGCGACCCTCACCGCGGTCCTCGACCGGCACGACCTGCTGCGCGCGCGGCTGCTGCCCGACGGCCTGCTCGTCGCCCCGCCCGGCTCGGTGGACGTCGATCCGCTGATCCGCACGGTGGCCTGCGACGGGACGTGGTCGGGCGAGGCCTGGCGGAGCCTGCTCGTGGGCGAACTGCGGGAGCTGGCGGGCCGCCTCGACCCGGCGGCCGGGACCCTCGCCCAGTTCGTGTGGTTCCAGCCGCCGTCCGGCCCGGGGCGGCTCCTGGTCGGCCTGCACCACATGGTCGTCGACGGCGTGTCGTGGCGGATCCTGATGCCCGACCTCGCGGCGGCCTGGAAGCAGGTCCGCGAGGGCGCCACGCCGGAGCTGCCGGCGCCCGCGACCTCCGTACGGCGGTGGGCCCACGCGCTGGTGGAGGAGGCGGCACGGCCCGAGCGGGTGGCCGAGCTCGACCGCTGGACGTCGATCCTCGACGGGCCCGACCCGGTCCTCGGGGCCCGGCGCCTCGACCCCGCGGTGGACGTGCAGTCCACCGTGGAGAAGGTGCGCGTCGTGCTGCCGCCCGCGGCCACCGACGCGGTCCTCACCTCGGTGCCCGCGGCCTTCCGCGGCGGCGTCAACGACGTGCTGCTCGCCGCCCTGGCGATGGCGGTGGTCCGCTGGCGCCGCGCCCGGGGCGTCGAGGAGCCCTCGACGCTGCTGCGCCTGGAAGGGCACGGGCGCGAGGAGGAGTCGGTGCCCGGCGCGGACCTCTCCCGCACCGTGGGCTGGTTCACCAGCGTCTTCCCGGTCCGCCTGAACCTGTCGGGGATCGACGTGGAGGACGCCTTCACCTCCGGCCCGGCCGCCGGGGCCGTCGTCAAGGCGGTCAAGGAGCAGTTGCTCGCCGTGCCCGACAAGGGCCTGGGGTTCGGCCTCCTGCGCTACCTCAACCCGGAGACCGCCGAGGTACTCCGCGGGCGCTCGCTGGGCCAGGTCGGCTTCAACTACCTGGGCCGCTTCTCCACCGGCGACATGCCCGACGACCTGCACGGCCTGGGCTTCACCCAGACCTCGGACGCCGCGGACCTCACCGAGCTGGCCGAGCTGGACGCCGGGCACGACCCGGCCATGCCCGCGCTGTGCGAGGTGGACATCAACGCGATGGTCACCGACACCGCGGCGGGACCGCGCCTGGGAGCGGTCTTCGGCGCCCCCGCGGGGGTCCTGACCGCGGCGGAGGTCGGCGAGCTGGCCGAGCTGTGGCAGGACGCCCTGGAGGCCCTGGTGCGGCACGCGGCCACCCCCGGCGCGGGCGGTCTGACGCCGTCGGACGTGCCGCTGGTCGACGTCTCCCAGGGCGAGCTGGAGACCTGGGAGAAGCAGTACCCGGGCCTGACCGACGTGTGGCCGCTCACGCCCTTGCAGGCGGGTCTGCTGCACCACTCCGAACTGGCCGGCGCCGGCAAGGACATGTACCAGGTCCAGCTGGTCTTCGGGTTCACCGGCCCGGTGGACGCCGCGCGGATGCGGGCGGCCGGACAGGCCCTGCTGGAGCGGCACACCGGCCTGCGGACGGCGTACGTGCCCGACGCGTCCGGGGACGTGGTGCAGCTCGTCGTCTCGGGCGTGACCCTGCCGTGGCGCGAAGTCGACCTCGCCGAGGACGAGTTCGAGGCGTTCCTCGCCCGGGAGCGCACCGAGCCCTTCGACGTCGCCGCGCCCCCGCTGCTGCGGATGACCCTGGCGCGCGTCGGCGCCGAGCGCACCGAGGTGGTGCTCACCGCCCACCACGTGCTCTTCGACGGCTGGTCCGAGCCGATCCTGCTGCGCGAGCTGCTGTGGCTGTACGCCGGTACGTCCGCCCTGCCCAAGGCGCCCTCGTTCCGGGAGTTCCTCGGCCACCTCCACCGCCGCGGACAGGAGCAGCGGGAGCTGTCGGTACGCGCCCACACCGAGGCCCTGCGCGGGGTCGACGAGCCCACGCTGCTGGTCCCGGAGCGGGAGGCGGCGAGCGGCGGGGCCGGCTTCGGCACGCTGGAGCTCGCGCTGGGTGCCGACGAGGCCCGCGCTCTGGTCCGGCGGGCCGCGGAGACCGGCAGCACGCCCAGCAACGTCGTCCAGGCCGCCTGGGCCGTGGTCCTCGGGGAGCTCACCGGCCGCACCGACGTGCTGTTCGGCGCCACGGTCTCCGGCCGCCCGCCCGCGCTGGCCGGAGTGGCCGACACGGTCGGCCTGTTCATCAACACCGTGCCGGTCCGGGCGCGCTGCTCGCGGGACAGGACCCTCGCCGAGGTGGCGACCGGGCTCCAGGCCGCGCAGGCCGCGCTGCTCGACCACGACGACTGCGCGCTCGCCGACCTGCACGAGGCCACGGGCCTGGACACGCTCTTCGACACCCTCGTCCTGGTCCAGTCGCACCCCTTCGACAACGCTGCCATCGCCGAGGCGAGCGACGCGGCCGGGCTGCCCGCGCCCACCTTCCGCAACATCGCCGGGGCGAACTACCCGCTCATCGTGATGGCCGAGCTGGACCCGCTGCTGCGCCTGCGGCTCCAGTACCAGCACAGCGCCTTCGACGCCGCGGCGGCGTCCGGCGTCGCCGAGCGGCTGCTGCGCGTGGTGCGGGCGTTCCTCGCCGACCCCGGCAGCCGGGTCGGGGCGGTGGGCGCCCCGGCGTCCGCCTCCCCCGCGGCCTCCCCCGCGGCCACGCCCCGGCCCGCGGCGCGGGCGGCCGGGGACGGGGAGCTGGTGCCGCGGGCGTTCGCGCGCCTCGCGGCCGAGGACCCGGACTCCGTGGCCCTCCTCGTCGGCGGGGCGACGACCAGCCGGCGCGACCTTGACGCGCGGGCCGCCCTGCTCGCCGACGACCTCCGCCGGTACGCCGCGGGGCCGGACTCCGTGGTGGCCGTGTGCTGCGCCGACCCGGTCGACCGGGTGGCCGCGCTGCTCGCCGTCCTGAAGGCGGGCGCGTGCGCCCTGCCCCTGGACGCCGAGGACTCCCCGGAGTGGACCGCGGCCGTCCTGGGCGACGCCGCGGCGGGCGCCGTCGTCGTCGACAAGGAGACCGCCGACCGGAACTGGGGCTCCCTGCCCCGCGTCCCGGTCCCCCACGACGCGCTGGGCGCCCTTCCCGCCGCGCCGCCGGAGCGGACGCTCCCCGGTCACCTCGCGCACCTCCGCTACGCCCCCGACGCGACGGCCCGGCCCCGCGCGGTGGCCGTCACCCACGCCGGCCTGGCCGAGGGCGTACGCGCCTTCGCCGCCGAGGCCGGGGCGGCGCCGGTGGAGGCGGGTCCCGCGACGCCCGCCACCGACCTCCTGGCGGCCCTGTGCGCCGGCCGCACCGTCGAGATCCGCGACGGCGCACCGGAGGTCAGCGCCCTCGACGCCGACGCCGCCCGCGTCCGCGTCCTCAGCCCGTCCCTCGCCCCGACCGCTCCCGGCGCCACCGGCGAGCTGTACGTCGCCGGCGCGTACGGGCGCGGTCACCTCGGGCAGGGCGCCCTGACCGCCGCGCACTTCGTCGCCGACCCCTACGGCACGCCCGGTGCCCGCCTGTTCCGCACCGGCCTGCGTGCCCGCGTCACCGCCGACGGCCGGCCCGAGCCGCTCGGCAGCACCACCGCGGGAACCACGGCCCCCCGGGCCGTGGAGGCCGTCCTGTCCCGTCACGCCCAGGTGGCCGACGCCGCCGTGGTCACCGTCGGCGCGGGCCCCGTCGCCTACGTCGCGGCCGCGGACGGCGGCCGGGCCGCCCCCGAGGAGCTGCGGGACCTCACCGCGCGGCACCTGCCGCACCGGCTCGTGCCGCGCGCGGTCGTGGTCCTGGACGAGCTGCCCAGGACCGCCTCCGGACGGCTCGACCACAAGCGGCTGCCCGAAGCCGCCGACGCGCCCCGCCAGGCCAGGACGGCGGGCAGCGAGCGCGAGGAGTACCTGACCCGGGTCTTCGGTGAGGTACTCAAGCGGGAACAGGTCGGCGTCGACGACAACTTCTTCGCCATGGGCGGGAATTCACTGCTCGCGACCCGGCTGATCGGCCGGATCCGCAATGAGCTGGGAGTGGAGCTCACCATTCGCTCGGTATTCCAGTACAAGACCATCGCCGAACTGGCGGCTCACTGGGACGACATCGTCACGGCGAGCGGCCCCCGACTGCGCAAGATGAGCTAGGGAGAAGCCCAGCATGTCCACAGCACCTGAACTTGCCGGCGAGACCCCCTACATCTGGCGCGCCCGGCAGCCCCGGAGCCGGCACCGGCTGATCTGCTTCCCGCACGCGGGGGCCGGCGCCACCGCCTACGCCGACTGGGCGGCCCTGCTTCCGCCGGAGGTCGAGCTGGTCGCCGTCCAGCTCCCCGGCCGCCAGGACCGCATCGCCGAGGAGCCCTTCACCGCGGTCGGCCCGCTGGTCAGCGTGTTGACGCACGCGCTGCGGCCCGTGCTCGGCGGATCGTTCTCCTTCTTCGGCCACTCCTGCGGCGCGGCGCTCGCCTTCGAGCTCGCCAAGGCCCTGCGCGCCAAGGGGCAGCCCGGCCCCGACCACCTCTTCCTCTCCGCGCAGGCGGCGCCCGGCGCGACCGGCATCCGGCAGCTGCACGCGCTGCCCGACGACGAGTTCCGCGACGCGATGCTGACCCTCGGCGGGATCGACGAGGAGATAGCCAACGACGAGTTCGTCATGGACTCCCTGGTGCCCGTGCTCCGCGCGGACTTCGAGCTCTGGGAGCGCCACCGCACGGCCCCCGACGCGCCGCTCGACTGCCCCATCACCGTCCTCGCCGGTGAGGACGACCCGCAGGCGCCGAAGGAGTCGCTGGAGGGGTGGCGCGCGCAGACGACCGCCGAGTGCACCGTCCTGTTCCACCCCGGCGGACACTTCTACTTCCTCGATTCGCCCGGCACGGTGGTCTCCGCCCTGACCGAGAAGATGCTGGGCGCGGTGGCGGGGAGGACCGCATGACGAGCGCGGACACCCTCGGCGTACTCGACGCGCTCAGCGGCGAGATCACCGCGGCCGCCCGGGCGGTGCCCGGCGTCGCCGACGCCGTCGCCGTGGCCCGCAAGGGCGTGCGGGCGGCGGCGCGCCCCCGCCCCGCGGCCGCGCCGCCCCCGCCCCCCCCCGGCCCGGCCCGCGGGGATCGGAAGAGCGGGGTGGTGGGGAAAAGGGGTGAGAGGCGAGGGGGTGTAGGGGGGGGGCGGGGAATTT